>NC_023143.1 GCF_000511385.1 Phaeobacter gallaeciensis DSM 26640 | reverse complement strand
CTGCCCCCTTGGGCTTATGGAGCATGCTGCCTCCTGTGTGTTTCGGGATTGGGGTTAGTTGGAATTCAGAGGTAGGCGATAGACGGTGCGGCCAATGCTTTCGCTAACCTCCAGGTCGCCTCGTTTCGCCAGCTCCTGGGCGGACTTTGCATAAGCAGGCCAAGGCAAATTGCGCCAGCGCCCGTCTGCCAAGACACATCTTACTGCCATCTCGCCATAGGCTGGTTCGGGGTCGTTTGGGTCGGTCACTACTTTGGCCTCCGGGTGCGGTTTTGGGGATTGTTGGACTCAGGCGGCCTTGGCCATCTGGTCGATATTGCAGAGGTGTGGTGTGAAGGTGATGGCCATCACCCAGGGGTTTGCATCCCAGCTAATGTCTGGGCCTTCAGGTTTGCGAGGTGTGCCGTTGATGCGGTCCCAGAGGTCTTGGAACTCCCACTTGCAAGCTCTGAGGTAGATGCGGTCTCGATCTTCTTTAGAGGCCCCGAAGAGCCACATCTGACGGACCTTCTGAGACTTGCGGTTGACGCCTTCATCACGCGCATCTTCTGCGCTGATGTCCTGCAAGCGCTCTATCCGCACCTCTGAGACTTCCAGCGTGATGCGGCTGGCCCATCGGGGCATGTGCATTGATTGTCGATGCTTGCCCGGTTTGATCATCATGCAGCCGAGTTCGCGAACCATGCTGTCGGCCAGATAGAATACTGGTTCCCCCTTGCTCATGTTTCTGGGCGCAATTCCGTCCATCTGTGAGCAGGCTTTCCAATGCTCTCTTACGAAAAGTCTGTCACCAGACTGCACCGGCAGAAGCTTCATTAGGTCATCGTGCCGGAAGTCTTCCCAGACATGATCCTTGCGACGAAACGTCCAATCATAACCTCGCGTGTCACTTACGCCGAATTGAAAGAAGCCGGGTTTACCTTTGATCTTTAGGAGGCGGCGGGTCTGGGTCTTTCCGGCCCCAGGGGTGCGGATCTCGCGAAGAATGGCATTCACCATCGGGGCGCTGAAAAGGATAGGGCGGTCGGCCATGGTTCTCTCCATCAAAGGGGTGCGGTTGTGGGGGGATTAGGTGTTTAGGCGGTACTTTTCGGCCAACTCATCGAACAATTTTGATTGTGGTAGCTCGGCGGCTTCGTCGGCGGTGATGGGCCATGTTTTCCCGAACTTGTCGGACGCAGCCCATCCGCTTTGGGTGTGGGCGCGATATGCGGCAATTGGTTTTGGCTGGGTCACTTCGGTCTCCATCAAAGGGGGGGTGAATGTCGGGGCAGGGCGGTGCGCTAGGCTTCCGGATCTGTCGTTTCGACCGGGTGGCCATTTTCGATCAGGCTGCGGTGAATGGCGGTGAAGGGCCAATTTCTGCCCTGAGCCACGGCGCGCTTGCGGAGTTGTTCGGCCTGTTGGCGGTTCCCAAGCCACGCATAGTCAATGGACCGCGTCAGGGTTTCCCCGCCCATGTGCAGCAGCTCCCCGGTCTCGACGTTGCGCAGTCTGACCTTGTCTTTGGCGTGGAGATTCTCGAAGGCCCTGTTTCTGCTCTCGCTGTAGGAGGTGATCATAATCGGCCCCCTCAGATCAAAGTGCAGCGCCGATGGCGGTGATGATCATGCCGATCATCCCGACCGAAAAAAGTAGAGGGCCAAGGATCGTGCGCTCATACTCGCAGGCGCGAATTTCAGCGGCGGTGGTGACTGTGCCAATGAATGTAAGAAGGGCGAAAATTGCAAATTCCATAGGGATCTCCGGCGGTAACAAGGTGGCTAGATCGGCGGCGCAGGGTGAGGCGCGGCGGTATGTCCGTGAGTGGTCGTGCCGCGCCTCGTTCGCAGCGCTATGGCTGCGGGGCAGGGGTCATTCAGCCGCAATTGCGACTGGCAGATTCCTGCAAACGCTGTTGGCGATGTTGGTGAGAGACTGCCGCCCGGTGTCGGTTGTCTGCCGGTACGCGCGGATGAGATTAATCTCATCCGCGGTGAACTCATGCGACCCATCAGCGTTATCTTCAGGAAAAAAGCTGAGAACGGAAACGCCCAGAACCCTAGCGATATCATCCAGGCGGGAAGCGCTAACGCGGTTTGCCCCAGTTTCATACTTCTGAATCTGCTGAAACTTGACGCCTACAGCTTCGCCAAGTTGCGCTTGGGTCATTTCAGCCAGCCAGCGCAGTTTCCGAATTTGCTTTCCTACATGAATATCAACGGGATGTGCCAATTAATCGCTCCAATCTTCTGGGGCGCTCTAATCCTAACCTATGGGAGCATAGGAGGTTGCGCCTAACCTGATAAGTGGAGATATCCATCTATATGTGGATATGTCAAGCTATAAATGGACGGCGGCTAACTTATAAATTGCAACCCTTCCTGAACCGACTTCTTGAAAGTCAGTGAGACGCTCCGCGTTGTACCCTGCGGTTCTCACCCCAAGCGCTAAGTCAATGCCACCAATAGCAATGTAATGGGTGATGGCATTGCGGCGCGCTTCAATCATCATTCTATCGATCGTGGATGCTATGGCGGTGCGCTTTTCGGTCTTGGGTAAATCGGGATGAACCGTCAGTCTCGTCGCCTCCCATATTTTTTCAGAGCAGGGCGGGGCGTAGCCTGTGCATAAATTCTGGGATATCGAGGGTTCAAGTTTACCTAGAGCGGCATCTCTTATCATGTAGGTGCTAGTTACAAGATCCGTGTCTGTGGGAATGATCCGCGCGCTCGATATGAGCTTCCCGTCCTTTTCTGTCAGGCAGTAACTAGCATGTAACGTATCGTACTGATCCGCCTCCAAGCCATTGATAGTCTTGAGGTGCCATTTCAGTTTGTCTACGAACAGATGTTTTCGAAGTTTGAACTGTTCAATCAATAGTTGCTGAGCATGGCCTTCGGCCAGTGTGTTCGTCCAGTAGGTTTTCATTTTGTCTCTCGCGTAAAAATAGCGATGAGACTGTATTCCTGTGCTAGCTCAATAGCACTCAGGTTATAACTGGATCATATTGCAGCGTCACGAACTGCCTTGATTAACAGCGAGGTGAAATTCTTGGCGTGCTTCCTGTTCCTGTGGAGCGCCTGCCGCTTGTGGAAATTGACGGTGCTCGGTTCTATGTTCAACTCATGGGCTGCATCCTCTGCCGTCGCTCCGTCAGCTATCAAGCGCAAGATATCACGTTGCCTAGGCGTCAAGATGATCTGCGGCTTGCCGGTTTTCGCAGCTTGAAGAGCAGCTAAAATTATCCGTGCTTCTGAAATTTCAGCGTCGGAGGGGTTCTTAGATGTGGCTAGTCCAGCAATCGCCCTCTCGCCGTCAACTTGGATTGAGATTACGATTCCGTTGTTCATGCCGAAATCTTTGGCCTGCTGAACGGCGTTGCCCTTTGTCCCCTTACTGACATCATCCCACCTGACAGCACCAAGGTTGCGCACGCCAAATGAAATCACTGGGTCATCGAAGATGAGATTGTGTTCCCAATAATGGTTCTGCCATGCCTGTGGATATGTGCAGATGTGTTCCGTTGGTTGCCCGCTTTCGCTGAACCCGAAACCGATTGCGACACCATTGTCTGCAATATTGTGCAGCTTGCTCATAAGGTCTTCTTGATCCATAAACCACATCCATCAGTTGTAATCACTTTAAAAATGGACGATATTCAATCTGAAAGGTATATCAAGTTAAAAATGGACGGAGCTTACTTTGCTAACCAACTTCTCTAGGTTTGAGCAGCTGAATTCTCAGGCCAAACGTGCTGTCTTGGATGAGATTGATCGCGTTATTTCTTCTCGGGAAGCGAAGAAAGAGTCTCAATTAGAGATCCGACAGCGTGCTGGCCAGCCGCGTCAAGACGCTGGAACTTGTCCGTAAACTCGGCAAGCTGAGGGTCAACTTCTTCACCGAATAGCAGCACGGATAGCGGTACTGACAAAACGTGTGCAATAGCTTCGAGCGCTTCAATGGTTGGAGTGATCTTACCGTTCACCAGATCGGCGACATAGTTCTTGTTGTACCCGGCTTCCAGCCCAGCTTTAGGGCGCGATATGCCCCGGAGCTTGCAGTACTTGTCGATCTGTTGCCTGTATGCTGTCATGCCTCATTTTATAAATGGATAGTTGAGATTTGAAAAACCCAGCAAATCTGATAGGTATACAGTTTATATCGCGTTATACCTTGACATACATCCACCTAAAGATGGACATATAGGCCCATCTGATGAGGTGAGTATGTCGGAAAGATCCGAAGTTTTCCCCAAGAGCGGCCAAATGCCAACTGGTGAAGAGTTTCACCAGTATGTCGCTCGTTCGGTCGCTGAACTGGGCGTGACGTCGTATGCTATCGCCAAGGCAATTCCGGGCAACAACAACTTGAACATCGTCCGGGAGATCGAAACCGGTAAGCAGATAAACCCTCGCGCAAGCACGATGAGCCAAATTTTTAAGGCCATTGAGGATCTCAAAAAAGAGCGCGCGCAGCGGGACAGAGATGGCGAGTGATGCGTTTTGATGTCTCTGCAAACCTGTCTCTCTGTTCGATTCCTTTCAGCGCGCTCTTTCAGCGTAGGTACGCTTTAGAATTCTTCTCCGAATTGAAGGTCGCCAAAGACGAACTCCCCTGTGGTGCCGTCGTTGAGCCTCACTATAGCGGTGCCGGAGATAAGATTGGTTTTTCTTGTTATGATCGCATTTCCTACGCGACCATCGGTGCAAGAGACCGGCGCTTGAATCGTGATTGCGGTGCTATTCGCATCATAGGTGCCCGTGCAGCTCAGACCGCTGGTGTTGAGCACTTTGAAACTGCCCCCCGCGAGGCTTGCAGTGGCAGTGCCCTGGGCGGGCGCGCCATCAAATTGACCGTTCACGGGAACGGAATAAGAGCAAGCCGAAAGAAGAGCGGCAGTAAGGCAGAGCATAAGTCTCATTGGAAATCCTCAAGGTTGAAACGCCGCGTATCAAATTCGTGCGTATGCGGTCTGTCAATGCGCAATACGCATTCGGAACTCTGTATTTTCTTAGAGGCCAATATCTCGAACACCGCAGGCGATGAGGCCAGTCATCCTCTTCCAGACGCCGACCGGGGCAGGCGCGCCTGCAGGTGGCCCCCATTCACTCCCACGTTGACCTTGGGCGCGCTGATCATCCGGCGCGCCCCTTTTTGCTGGGGCAGGACAGATGAACATCAGACTTGAGCGGATCGCCTATCAGATCCATTGGTTGATTCAGACCACGGGCGGAGAATGCACCCTTAGCGAAATGTCAGGGTTTACGGGTGCGAGCGTTGCAACATGCCGAAACATCACGCGGGCGCGTGCTTGGACGGGCATGTATCGCAAGACGGCCAAGAGTAATTCTGCCAGTCGGGGCCGTGCTGGTGATTTTGTCTCGCCGGTTGATGATAGCCTCGCGACCCTAGATCTGTTGGTGCGCTCATGACATCGGCATGGGTTGCAAAGGAAGTGATCGGCGACTGCATCCTGTATGAGGGCGATATGCGCGCGGTTCTCCCCGAATTGGAAGAGAAGGCCGATTTATGCGTGACCGATGCGCCCTACCGGCTGACGTCGGGTGGTCGAGGCCAGACCATGGGCGGCAAGTTTCACCCGGATCGATACCACAACAAGGGCGACCTGATGCAGGTGCTGCCCTGGGCAAAGATGCCGGCGCCGATTTTCGCTGCGCTGAAAGAGGATGCCGACGCCTATGTGATGACCAATTCGAAGCACGTCGCGCGGTCGCAGATCGCGTTTGAGGCGGGCGGGTTCAAGCACCATGAGCTGCTAACCTGGGACAAGGGGGCCGTTACCCGCCAGCCGTTCTATCTACGCTGTCAGGAATTCACGCATTACCTGTGGAAGGGCAGGGCGCGGCATATCGCCGATGGCGGAGCCAAGACGCGCTTTGCCTGCGCTGCCCCGAAAAACCACTGGCATCCGACCGCTAAGCCGACGTCGCTGATGGCGCTGTATGTGCTGCAATCCAGCAATCTGGGCGGTCTGGTGCTCGATCCCTTTGCGGGTAGTGCTGCCACGCTGATCGCCGCCCTGGCATTTGGCCGGCGCGCGATCGGGGTGGAGCTGGAACCGCGGTTCTTTGACCGCGCGTGCGAGGCCGTCCATGCGGCCTATGCGGATGGGTTCGCCCAGGTGCGCGCCGCGTGGGATCGGGACCGGCTGGCCAATAACATCCGGGGGCTGGCCCATGCCGCATGATCCCAAGGTTGAATTCTGCCTGCATGCCTATGTCGTCGCCAATCGGGCGCGCTGTGGGCAGGCCATGCAGGGCGATATGTGGCGGTTGGCAACGCTGGCGCTGGAGCTGGACGCCGGTGACCGCATCAGTGGGATCATGAAGGCCGCAACCATCACCTTCCTCAAAACGGTGCGCGTCAATCGCAAAAAGGCGGGCGAGGATCTTGCCGAAGCGGTCCAGACCTATGCGGATCAGCTGGGCGGTGAGCTGCCGACATACGACTGGCAAAACAGGGCGGATCTGCAATGAGCAAAAATCCCATGATTGCGCAGCGGGCCTTGGTCCACGTCTGCACCCGGTTGTCGATGTCTGCGGTGCCCAATAGCGATGATGATCTGATGTTGCAGCGGTTGGGTGAGATTCTGGCCGATTGCTACGCCTGTTCTGCGCAGGTGCTGCCCCTGCGCAATGCGGCAGAACGCCTGGTGCTGGCCAAGAATGCGCGCTCCCGGTCCCTCGCTGAGCTGGCGCTGTCGATCGAGGTCAAAAAGTATCACGGGCTTGCGGCAAACACGCTGATCGATGAGTGGCTGAAGGGCAGGGGGCGCGCATGAGCTTTCCCGATGATCCCCGTATTGCAGAGGCCAAGCTGATCCCCGTGCAAGAAGTTCTGAACAAGCTGGGTATCTATGGCTTGACGGAACGGTCGGGTGAGTTCTTTGGCCCGTGTCCTCTCTGTGGCTCGGAGGGGCACGACCCCAAGAGTGGGCCGTGCGACCGGTTCAATGTGAACAAGCACAGCAAGAAATTTCTGTGCCGACAATGCGGGATCAAGGGCGGTGATCAAATCGCCCTGGTGCGCGAAGTGACGAATGCCAGCTTTGCCGATGCACTGTCGATGCTTTGCGGTGATCTGAACGTGGATCTTGATCCGGCTGAGGCTGAGCGCCGTCGCGCGATTGCGGAGCGAAAGGCCAGAGAGGACCAGGCGCGCACCAATCGCTGGCGGCAAACGCGCATCGATGACGCGCGCCGGTTCTACGATCGCGGGATTGACGGTTGGCGGGGTGTTGTGGGGGCGTACTTGCGCGCGCGCGGTCTCCCCCTCGAAGAGATACCAACCCCGCTGAAATTCCTGCTGGACCACCCTTACGTCAAGAAAATCGGTGGGGATAACATCGTCCTGCACCGTGGCCCCTGCATGATCGCGCCTATTGTCGACTGGCAGACCGGTCAGGTGATGGCAATTCATCAGACGTGGGTTGATATCAATCCGCCACACGGCAAGGCCCGGATTGTTCATCAGTGCGAGGACTACCCATGTAAATTGGTCTGCGGGTCCAAACAGGGGAATTTCATCCCCCTGATTACGCCTGAGGGTGCCGATACAATGGTAGTGGGCGAGGGGAATGAGACGACCCTTAGCGCCTATCTGGCGCGGCCTGATGACCTCAAGAATGCCGCCTTCTGGTGCGGTGTCGACCTCGGCAACATGGCTGGAAAGATGCTGAAGGTAGAGGGGCGGCGGTGGTCAGGTGAGCCGGATTTGAACCCCGATTTTGATGCGTTCCTGCCGCCACCATGGGTGAAGCGGCTGATCTACATCGAGGACGGCGACAGCAACCCCACAAGAACGCGGGCGATGATGCTCTGCGGATTGAAACGTGCCCAGGCTTTGCGGCCTGGGCTTCGCGCTGAGCTGGTGCCGGGTGTTCCGGGGTTCGACATGAACGACGTGCTGAACGGCAAACATAAAAAGAAGACAGAAGGGCAGAACGATGAGTGACGGGATCGAAGAGGTTCAAGGCGTGATAAGCCGCCGGGAAGTCATCACATCAGGTGATGAAAATAGCGAAAAAATCGGGATTGGCTCCGCTCACTCGGGGGAAGGCTCCGCCGACCCTTTCGATGATGTTGACGCAGCCGATGGCAATGTCGGCGCTGGTGAGGTTCTGGGCGATGATATCTTGCCGCCGGGGTTTCCGGTCCAGCCTTTGGGTGTTGCCGGGGGTAAGTTCTACTTTCTGACTGCGCGGGGTGAGTTGACAGAAATGTCAGCCGGGGCGCTCAGTCATCGATCAAGCCTCGTTGCGCTCATGGTTGGTGTCAAAGATCCCATGCGCCATCTTGCCGATATCGCAGAGCCGGGAAAGCGTGACACGGATTTCAGTGCCGCAAAGGCGGGCGATAAGCTGATGCAGGCATGTGGCCTGCTGCCTCTCTTTGATCGCTACATGCCCATCCGTCACACCGGCACTTGGCGCGGTGCCACCAGATACCCTGTTGTGCATCTTGGTGAGAATCTGAACGTCAGCCCTGATGAGGATCGCCGGGGGCGGATGGTATCCGGTGCCCTCTATCCTGCGGTGCCTGCCATCAAGGGGCCTGCCAAGGCCGAGATCCCGGTCAATGAGGTTCAGTATCTGTCCCAGCGGATCACCAATTTCTGGAATTGGCAGTGCGACAATGCCGGTGATCTGATCATTGCATGGATCGGACAGGCGGTCCTGGGGCAGTATCCAGACTGGCGCACCCACCTGTGGATCAACGGCAAGAACGGCAGCGGTAAATCCACCCTGTTGCGGATTATCTCCTTTCTTCTGGGCGGTATGTCTGTTGGCGTCAAGAATAGCGCCTCAGCGGCCAGCATTCGCCAGACCACCAACCGCATGGCGGCTGTGCGGATCTTCGATGAGGCTGAAAAGTCTGAGAATGGCGGGGGCGTTGAGGATGTCATTGCGATGTTCCGCCTGATGTCAGGCGCTGAGGGTGCCCAGATGGAAAAGGGCACCTCTGACCATTCGGGGATCCGCTTTGGTCTATATGGGGCTGGTCTGCTGGGGTCGATCATCCCCGGCGGCATGGCCCCGCAGGATCGGTCACGCTTTGTGATGCTCACCCTTGGTGACCGGCTGGCCTCGGCAAACCCGACCGATGCCGCAATGTTTCTTGACGAACTGGAGCAAGATGCAAAAGCGCTTGGGCCAGCGGTCTGGCGGCGCATGTTGCGCCTCGCCCCTAAGCGCTGGGATACAGCGTTTCGCGCATACAATGCGCTGGTGCAGAGCATGGGCGGGCGATCGCGGGATGGCGACACAATCGGCACTCTGTTGGCCGGTTGGGATCTGATGCTGTTCGATGAGCCGCTGATTGATCCTGTCACCGATCAAGCCCTGCCGGAACGGATCGAGCGAGCCAAGACCCTCATTCAGCCGCTTATAGAAGAGACGCAAGAAGCGGATGAGCTTGGCGAGGGTGAGCGCCTGTTGAACGCCATCTACGGCGGCGTACTGCATAAGGAACACGGGGGTGTGAAGACAGTGGCAGAAGAGATCATGCTGCTCAACTCTGCCTCGCATAGTCCCAGTACGAGCGATGGCTTTCTGTTGGCGCGTCTGGGTTTGCGCCTGTTTGGTGAGGGTGTTGGCCAAAAGAGACTGTTTGTGGCCAATGCTGAGAACTCTGCGCTGAACAAGGCGCTGGCGGGCACCAGGTGGCGTGGTGGCGGTCACAAGGCTGCGCTGCAGACCATCGCGGATGTGCAGCCGTACCCCGGCACTATGCGTGTCGCAGGTGTCACGCAGCGCGGCCTTGTCGTTCCCGCGCGTCTTCTCCCCGGATACGGGAGCAATCCCGAAAATGGCACTGACGGTGGCGAATGATGGGGTGTTCTTTGTTGTTGGCGACACGGAATAGAGCGCCCCGTTACGTGGTTGTTACACTTCAAGTAACGGTGGTAATCTATTGAATTTGCTCATTTATGAACCGTCATTCAGTCAGTTGAAACGCTGTAACGCTAAAGCAAGAGCTTTTAGCGAGCGCATGCACGTGAACAGGAAATTTAGAAGAAACGTTATGCCGTTACATATAATTCTATTTTTTAAAAAAGATAAATTAATAGAAGGGGTTAGTAATCAATCTTCTGGCGTAACGGTGGCGAAACACGGCGTAACAGGCTGTTACGCTACTGAGGCTTGGAGGGCTGGGGCGTGAATGAGCAGAATTCAGGCGGGTTCGGCAAATCGACCGTGCGGGCTGTTGGGTCAAAGCAAGACATCGATGTCTGGGGTTTGATCTGTTGGGCGTTCCAGCGGGAATGCGTTTCTCTTGATCGGCAAGAGGAAGCTACGGGCGTTGAAAGCCGGATCAACGTGGACCCGATTTATCAAATGGTCGAGATCGCGCGGTTAGGTTGCCGGGTGCAGGGCGGTGGCCGGTCAGCGTCACACCATGATGCTGAGATCGTCGCGGGCACGTTGGCGGTGCTGCCAGAGTATTGCGGCGGTTGGGCCATGGCGACCACCATAGCCGAGCTGGCGCGCGCGGGGCGGGTGCCAGAGTGGGACATCACACCCGTTGTCTACCCAGTTGACACTTTCACCAACCGATGGGGCACATACGCAAGAACTGAAGATGCAAAAGATCTGGGTGCAGAGGGATGGCCTCACCAGCCCGAAACGAACCGAAAGGGGAGGGCGGTCTATCGTCCGGTGCCTTACTGTCCGGTGGTGATTCGGCCTACTGCTGGTCAAATCGGGCGCGCCCGCCGCCTCTATCTCAACTGGTATGGCGCGCTATTGGAGATCAGGATGGCCTTACAAACAACGCATCTGACGGCCTTTAAGGTCACCGATCGCATGCCGCCGCGCGCACCATGGAAAGAAAGCGGCTTGACGAAATCCTAGCCCCATTGACATATTGCCGTCACCACATGTGCGCCCGAAGCGGAGATCCCGCCTCGGGTGCTTTGCGTTTCTGGAGGTGTAATCGTGTTCATTGAGATTGGCCTGGCGCTAAAGTTGGTAGCCTCGTGGGTGCTCTGAAGGGCAGGGGCCTTGGCTCCCGGATAGGGCCAGCCCGGTCTAGGCGGCACCCCGCGCGCGTGTCGACAGAAGCTGACCGAAGCCGCGACCGTGATCTGAGTTCGCCTTGGCGTAGCTGGTACAAGACAGCACGATGGCAGCGTTTGCGGATTGAGATCCTCAAGCGTGATGGCTGGCGATGCCAGGCAACGGGTGTTCGCTTAGTCAGCGGGCGAGATCTGCCAAACTGCGCTGTTGTCGATCACATCAACCCTCATCGTGGTGACCCGGATCTGTTCTGGGATCCCGCCAACCTGCAAGCTGTCGCTAAGGGCTGGCACGATACCCGCAAGCAAAGCATGGAAAGACAGGGTTTGACCTAGCCTCGCCTCTGGAGGGAGGGGGGGGGTGAAAAGTCGCCAAACGGCCAAGTGGCTAGACCCGCCTTCCCCCCATTGGGAGATTTTTTTCTTGGATGATCAAGAATTTGACCTTTTTGGTGATCCTGTTCGGCTTCCAAATGGCCGGAGAGGTCGCCCCGCCCATGTCGCAACTCAAGAAAATCGTAATAAAGTCATAGTGTTACTGTCTTTGGGGTGGAGCAACGAGCGCATCGCCGCCGCCCTGCACATCTCCCAGCCTACGCTGAGAACCTATTATTTTTCAGAACTGAAAGCGCGGGCCATCCAGAGAGATCGCCTCGACGCACATCGTTTCATGATCGCAATGGAACAAGCAAACAAAGGGAACGTTGGTGCGATGCGACTATTGGATCAGCTCATCGCCAAGAGCGATTTGGCCCTGACCACTGGTCGGCTCGGTGAGGCTCAGAGAAAATCAGCTGCAAAGAAGCCAGACACTCCCGGTAAAAAGGCACAGGAGAAGTTGGATGCCCACAATGCCGTCGCGGATCAAGGCGTCTCTTCTGACCTTTGGGGTGATGACATCAAGCCCGGAAGCGGGATGCACTGATGCTTGATTTCATAGGAGATGAAGAACTTGGCATCGACCCAGAGTGGGACACCTCGGTTACAGACTGGGAAGACCGGATCCGAAATGGCCTGTCTCTGATCCCCAAGCTGCCTCTGTTCGACGCGCCTGCGGCAAAAGCGCTTCGGATTTTTTGCCGCCTTAAGGTTCCAGACCTTCCCGGCACTCCCACTTTCGGTGAGATTTGCGACGAATGGGTACTCGACTTTGTGCGCGTCATATTTGGCAGCTACAACCCGGAGACAAAGCGGCGAATGCTGCGCGAGTTCTTCCTGTTGGTGCCAAAGAAGAACGGCAAATCGGCAATCTCAGCGGCGATCATCGTTACTGCG
Source organism: Phaeobacter gallaeciensis DSM 26640 (assembly GCF_000511385.1). NCBI lineage: Bacteria > Pseudomonadati > Pseudomonadota > Alphaproteobacteria > Rhodobacterales > Roseobacteraceae > Phaeobacter > Phaeobacter gallaeciensis. Next base: position 27,876 of record NC_023143.1, on the reverse strand, counting down.
GCGATCATGAATGAACGCCCGCAGGCCGAGTTGTATTTGATTGCCCCGACGCAAAAGATTGCCGGCATCGCATTCAAGACAGCGAAGGGGATCATTCAGCTTGATGAAACCTTGTCCAAGGTCTTCAAGATCAGGGACCACCAAAAAACAATCACACACCTAGTTACAGACGCGGCGATCATGATCCTGTCCGCTGACGGGGATGTCGTTACCGGCTCCAAGGGCTGTTACATCCTCGTGGATGAAACGCACGTACTGGGTAGTAAACACAAAGCACCAGACGTTTTCATCGAGCTGCGTGGCGGGTTGAAATCGCGGCCTGAGGGTTTCTTCCTCCAGATCACGACCCAATCCAAGGACCGGCCAACGGGCCAATTTGAAAAAGAGTTAGCGACAGCGCGTGCGGTGAGGGACGGAGAGATCCGCCTGCCGATGCTTGCGGTATTGTATGAGCTGCCGCAGAAGATGTTGGAAAACAAGTCTTGGCGCAATCCAAAGACCTGGCCGCTTGTGAACCCTAACCTTGGTCGATCCGTCCACTTGGAGGATCTGATCAACGACATGCGCAAGGCTGAGCGCGAAGGCCCCGAAGCTGTCGCGCTGTTCATTTCGCAACACCTGAATGTCGAGCCTTCGATCGGGCTGGGAACCGGCAAGTGGGTTGGTGCCCTGTTCTGGGAGCAAGCGACGCGCGACATCACCCTTGAAGACATCCTGTCCACCTCGGATGTTTGCGTTGCTGGGGTAGATGGGGGCGGCTTGGACGACCTTTTGGGTTTCGGTATTATGGGCCGTCACCGGGACACCAAACGGTGGCAGTTCTGGAGCAAAGCCTGGGCGGATGAAATGGTTCTGGAACTCCGCAAGGAGATCAAGCCAGAACTCGAAGCCCTCAGAGAAGCTGGCGATCTCACACTCGTCGGCAATCTTGAGGAGGAAGCCTTCCCCGAAATCGTAGACTACTGCGTTCGTCTGCGAGATCTCGGACTGTTACCGGAAGAAAATGGCATCGGCATGGACCCGGAAGGGGTTGCAAAGATCGTTGATGCTCTCACCGAGGCAGGTTTTGCGATCGAGGATATGGCTGCGATCTCGCAGGGCTACAAGCTGAACGCTGCAATCAAAGCTGCGCCAGTCAAGCTGAAGAACGGAACCCTTGTCCATTGTGGTCAGAGGATGATGGCCTTCTGCGTTGGCAATGCAAAAACAGAAGCAAGAGGCAACGCAGTTATCGTGACCAAGGCGCAGTCAGGATCAGCCAAGATCGATCCGCTGATGGCCATGTTCAACACGGTCCAATTGATGAGCTGGAACCCCCAGCCTCGACAAATCGGGAACCTCGGTGATTTCCTCAACAATCCGGTGATGGTCGTATGATGAATTTGGTGCGCGCCGCTATTAATGGCGTCCGAAACGAGATCCTGTCGACAAGTCAGTCGCTGTTTGGTGGATCTTCAGAGGCTTTGCAGTCTGGAAGCATCTCTACGCCATCTGGGAAAACAGTCACGGCAAATAGCTCCTTGGCCAGTTCCGTGGTGTTCGACTGTGTGAGAAAAAACGCCCAGGTCATTGGTGGCATGCCTGTCAAGTTCTTCGAAAAGGACAGCAAAGGCAAAGAGATCGAGGTAAACGACGGAAGTCTCTATGGCGTTTTGGCTGAAAGTCCAAACGCCGATCAAACCGCGCAAGAGTTCTGGGAGGGGATGTCCACCCAGATTAGCCTAAAAGGCAATGCATTTGCGGAGAAGATTTACCTCGGCAAAGAACTGATTGGTCTTCAGCCTCTTTTCGGCGTCCAGCCGATGAGAACGAAGGGGCGCAGCGGTTTCAAATACGGGGTCTATGATCGAGGAAAATGGGAAGTTCTGCCAAAAGACAAGGTTTTCCACATGCGTGGTTTCGGCGCGGGCGACGGGCTGGGTATGTCCACGGTTGCTTATGGCGCAGTTTCTATCGGTGCTGGCCTTGCGGCAGATGAGACGGCGTCTAGCATTTTCTCGAATGCGATGATGGCGGCGGGTGTCTTGAGTGGTGATCAGGTTTTGAACCCGGAACAACGCGCTCAACTTCAGAAAATGCTGATAGATTTCACTGGGTCTTCAAAAGCCGGTAAAACCCTAGTCCTTGAGGCTGGCTTGAAGTGGAGCGCAATGCAGCTGAACCCTGAGGATGCGCAGCTATTAGAGACACGTCGGTTCAGCGTTGAAGACATCTGTCGTTGGTTTGGAACCCCGCCGGTGATCGTAGGGCACTTTGCCCAAGGTCAAACCGTTTGGGGAACCGGCGTTGAAACGATCCTGCAATATTGGCTTACCCTCGGCATCAACCCTCTCGCATCACGAGTGGAGCAAAGGATCTTGAAAGATCTGGTGTCACCAGAAAAGCGCCGTCGCTCAATCTATCGCTTTGATCGCGATGTTTTCATGCAGATGGATGCCAAAGCGAGAGCCGAGTTTGTTTCGAAGATGGCAACCAGCGGCACGATGACGGCCAATGAGCGCAGGGAACGGCTCGGTATGCAGAAACATCCCGATCCATCTGCAGACAGGCTCTTTGCTCAAACTGCAATGGCTCCCCTAGAAACGCTCGGAGAGAACGCAAAATGACCAAGACTGCAATGCCGATTGTTCCGGTCAACGCCTTGCCGGGCGTCCGCTCGGATTTGACCCCGCAAGCCCTGAAAAATTGGAACCCTGATCTTTCGCCAAAAGCAGAAGGTTTGGGAGAGCACTCAATCTCGATCCTCGGTCCCATCGGAAAGTATTACGAGGACGGTGTGACAGCTGCCCGAATTTCCGCCGCCCTGCGGAATATTGGAGACAATCCCGTTGACGTCTATGTTAACTCACCCGGTGGAGATGTCTTCGAAGGGCTGGCAATCTACTCCCTGCTTTTAGAGCACAAGGCCCCGGTCACGGTGAAGGTTCTCGGTTTGGCGGCATCCGCTGCTTCGGTTTTGGCCATGGCCGCAAACGAGATCCATATCATGCGATCCGCGTTCATCATGATCCACAACACTTGGGTGGTTGCGGCAGGTGACCGTAATGCCTTCAAACAAGTCGCGGAGTGGCTGACGCCATTCGATGAGGCATTGGTTGACATCTACGTTGCCCGCACTGGCCTCAAGTCAGCAGACATTGCAGCAATGCTCGACAAAGAGACTTGGCTTGGTGGGGCGAAGGCTGTCGAAGAAGGGTTTGCAGACGACTTTTTGGGGGCTGACCAGGTGTCCCAAGAGGTCAAGGACGGACTTAAGATCAGTCCATCAGCAGCCAGACAAAAAGCTGATCTATTGATGGCGCGGGGATCTGCCCCACGATCGATGCGCCGCGAACTGCTCGCGGCACTGAATGCCAGCACGCCCGGCGCTGCTGGTCAGGACACGCCGAGCGCTGAGCCTGAAAACGCAGCATTGGCAGGTGCCCTTGCTCTTTTGAACCAACACACTTCTTAAACGGAGACCTAAAATGAAACAGATCATGATGCCCGCCATTTCGGTGGCGGCACTGGCTTCGTCGTGCCCGGCAAACGTGCTCAGCATTCCGTGCAACGACGCCTCTGACGCAGAGATGCTGAAAGAAATCAAGAATGCCCTTGGTAAGATTGAAAGCGAAGTCAAAGGCACTGCTGAAGACGCTCTGAAAGAAGCCAAGAAATCTGGTGAAGTGAGCGCCGAAACCAAGGCGTCTGCTGACAAGCTTCTTGCAAACCAGGCAGAGCTGACAAACTCTCTGAAATCTCTGACGGACAAAGTCGAAGGGCTTACCGCTCAGAACATCGAGCTGGCTCAGAACTTTGCTGCTGGGTCTCGTGATGGTGCTGACGGTCCGATGTCTTTGGGTCAAGCGGTTGTTGCCCAGCATGACCAGGTCAAGGCGTTCAGCGGCAGCGCCGTGCGCCTGGACATCCAAAATGCGATCACCACAGCGGACGGGTCGGCGGGTGGCCTGATTTATCGCGAAGAGGAGCGTGATCCTGTTCGCATGCCGAAGCGCCGCCTATTGATTGCATCCTTGTTGAACCGTGGCTCGGTCAACAGCGATGCCCACACTTACCGCAAGCAAGTAATCCGTGCGATTGCGGCGGCGATGGTAGCCGAAGGGAGCGCAACACCGGAATCGAACTATGGCTGGACCAAGGTCACAGATACGGTTCGCAAGATCGGCCACCACATCAATGTCTCCGAAGAGAGCCTCGCAGACGCTGACTATCTGCAAGCGGAAATAGATACAGAGCTGCGTTACGGTCTCGATCTGGAAGAAGAAAAGCAGATTCTCGCGGGCGACGGTATTGGGGAAAATCATCTCGGTCTGATCAGTGTCGCTCCCAATTTCGTTGCAGCAGATGCGTCTCTGCCCAATGCAAGCCGTATCGATCGCCTGCGACTGGCAATTCTGCAGATTGCTCTGGAAGATCATTTCCTGACCTCTTTCGTCCTCAACCCGATCGATTGGGCAGGTATTGAGATGACGAAAAACACAGTGGGCGACTACATTTTCTCCCGTCCAGATGGTGTCGCCACTCCTGTTCTCTGGGGCCGCGACGTTGTTGAAAGCAACAGCATGTCCAAGGGCGAGTGGCTCGGCGGCGACCTGGCTATGTCTTCCACCCTGTACGATCGGCAACAGACTGAGGTGAAAATCTCGACCGAGCACGGGAACAACTTCATCGAAGGAATGGTGACCATCCAGGCAAAGAAGCGCCAGCTTCTTGCGCACAAGCGTCCGTTGGCGACGGTCAAAGGCGACTTCACCTTCGCCTAATCCTGCCAGAGACGACTTATCGCCCCCTGACCAAAAAAGGGGGCGAATTCACATCAAAAATAGAGTGCAAGATATGAAAAACGTGATTGTAAAGAGCACCCGTCGCACCAAGATTGGCACCTTTCGTCCTGGCATTGTCTACAAACTGGACGAAACCAAGCAAGCCCATCAAGCAGTCATCCTCTCATTGACTGAAGGGAAAGACGATACTGGCCGCAAAACAGTTGATCCGGTGGGCGCAATTCTCACGGACAGCGAAGTCAAAGCCTATATGGAAAAGCGGTCACAATCTACGGTGCAAGAAATCTCTAAAGAGATCGGAGCCAAAGCAGAAGGCGAAGGTGCGGTGAACACTGTCAGCATCGCAGCTGAAACCGAACGTGCGGAAAAAGCCGAGGCCGCGGTTAAGGATCTCCAGGCGGAGCTGAGCGCCATCAAGCTTGAAAAGTCTGAGCAAGAGGCAAAGGTTTCGGGGCTGAAAGCTGAAGTCTCGACGGTCAAGGAACAGATGCAGCAGTTGGAAGCCGCCCTCGAAGACGCAAAAAAACATGCGGTCCCTGCTGATGGTGGAAAAGGCGGCTCCGGTTCTACGAGTGGGCCTAAGAAGTGACCCTCACGCCCCTTGCAACAGTGAAAGAGGGAGTTGACGCTCTCTCTTTTGACTTCGATGACGGAAAACTGGAGCGTCTGACAGCCGCTGCCGAGGTCGCGATCTCTGGGTATTTGCGGACGGATCTTGCTGCAATCTACCCGTCAGGTCTTCCAGCCGATCTGGAGCAGGCGGTGATCGAATTGGTGAAAGCGCTCTATGAAGATCAAGAGACATGCGATCGCGATCTGCTCACCCTGCCCGATTTAGTCCGTATCTTGCTGGCCCCTTATCGGCGTTTCATTTGATGGGGCAGAAATCTAAAAGAACGGTTCGCCTTGCGCTGAATGTGCAAGAACAAGGCACTGAAAAATGGGAGACCCGTGTCGAAAACCTTGTGGCAAAAGTTACCTATCTACGCGGAGGCGAAGCGGTCATCGCTGGCCGGATAGCCGGAGAAAACTCCACTGTAGTTCGGGTGCGCGCAGCAGCGGTTACCGGCATTTCCACGGAATGGCGGCTGAAAGATCCCAACACAGGTGAAGTCTTCAACATCAAGTCGATTGCCCCATACGGGCGCGCCTATGTCGATCTAACCTGCCGATCGTAAAGGTGCTTCATGTCGAAAGCAAAAGGCTTCAGTGCGGCCCGGCGAAAGTCGGCGCGGCGCAATTCCCGCCATTCCAAAGCGGTAGCAGATGGGATCTCGTCAACCGTTGATGAGGTCCACCGTGCTGGCCTTCAGAACATGGATGGCATGGTTAAGCACAAAAGCGGAAAGCTGCGCCGTGGCTACCGTAAAAGGTTGAGAAAAAAAGGGCTTCAAGGATTGGTTGGCTACGTTTCTGCAGCCGCCCGGCGAAGCGCTTTTTATGCGCGCTTTGTGCATGACGGCACAGCAAAAACAAAGCCCTACCCATACCACGACAACGCTGTCCTTGAATACGAGGGCCGCCATCGTACCCGCATGCGCGCTGCTAATGCGGTCGCGCTGGATGAAAGAGCCTCCCCTTCCGGCACAGGCCGATCAGGTGGGGGCAAGGAACGGAGCATCACATGAGTTTGAAAGACATCCCTGCACTCTCCGGCGCTATTGCTGTCCGACTGGAGCAGGCTCTGGTGAGCGCAGGCCTGGCTACAGACGATGACGATACGGATCTCGCTATCCCTGTTCTGAAGGATACGAAGGCTGTTGAGAGTGAGCTGTATGTTCGGCTGGACATGGGATCAGTCCTGCATGGTTCGCGGCAGGCAGGCACGCACGATCTCCATAGTTTCAATGTCCGAGTGGTCCATGTGGCGGACACCAGTACGGATTTCATCCGCGATGGATCGGTAGAGATCGCACGTGTCTCTGGTCTGGTAGAAGAGGCGCTCAAAGGCTGGGCTCCTCTCCCCCACTCGACAAAAATCGAATTCCTCGGCGGCTTCCCTGCAGGGGAAGAAACCCCGGACACGCAGTCATTCGTGTGCCGGTTCAAAGTTCATATCAACGGAGTGTAGAAAATGAGCGGAACAGAAGTTGGCGTTAAGGGCGAAGACAATATCGTGAAGATCGGCTCTGGCGATCCTGTCGTCTATGTCACCATCGAACATCAGGGCGATGCTACCTACAACGGCGGCATCAGTCAGAACAAGAAAAAGACCAAGACCGGTTCCGTGCCTTTCCAGCAAAAGGACGGCGCGCAGGTAACATTTACGATGACCAAAATGCGCCCCCTCCAAACTGGCCAGCAGATGATCTGGGACGCTGCGGAGAATGGGTCGATCGTGCCTATCGTTTACGAAGATCCAAACCCCGGCGGGCATCGTCGTGAAGGTATGGCCCAGGTGTCTTTTGGTGAAGAGGGAGCCAACGTCGAAGGGCTTGTTGATGTGCCCTTCACTATCGCCTTCATCGCGGACCCGAACACCACGACCAACCCATGAGCGCGATCATTGAAATCCCGCTGGGGGGCGCATCTTATCAGATGCGCCCTGAATGGACGGTCTACAGAAATGTAGAAGCGCGCCTGAAATTTCCCATTCCAGAATTGCTCAATCTCCTGCAAGCCCAGCGAATTACGCAGGCAGAGGCAGCAACTCTGATCCAAGAGGCCAGCCGTGCCGCTGGCGATGCTTTGGACCAAGAGGCGATCGAGAGGTGTCTGTTTGAGGCCCGTTTTGTCTCAAACCCCGAAATCATGGGGCCGCTCTTTCGTCTGCTATTAGCGTTGCTCAACGGGCCGGAGAAGGCCGCAAAAAAGTTCGAAGCCGAGGTGGAGCCAATTCTGGAAACGATGGCGACTATCTGAGCGATCTGTTTGCTTTTGCAACGGTCCATCTCGGCTGGTCCCCGCAATCCTTTTGGGCCTCGACACCGTCCGAGTTTTGGGCGGCGTTTTCTATGTTTCAGCAAAAAATTGAGGCGATGAATGCTCGCACGTGACACGATCCTGACGGAATACACTGGCGATGTTACAGGCTTCCAGAAGGCTGCTCGAACATACGATCAGACCCTTGCCCGGCAGGGTCGCCTGACCAACCAGCGCCTCACCGAGCTGGACCGTCGGTGGGAGCGCTCAAACCGCGCCGTATTGCAGGCCCGCACCTCTGTTCTCGCCCTTGGTGCGGCGCTCGGTGTGTCCCAAGTGCGAAGCTACGCGGAGGCATGGCGAAACGTCGAGCGCAGGTTGGCCTCGATCGGGGAAAACTCCGATGAGCAACAACAGGCACTGATCAGTCTGGCCTTGCGTACTCGTACCGAAGTTGGCGCGACAGCGGGAGCGGTGCAGAAGCTGTCAAGATCGACTGGCGACGATTTAGAGACCACAATTCGGCGTGTCGAAACATTGCAGAAATTGCTGGCATTCGGAGGGGCATCTGGTGCTGAGCGATCGTCTGTTTCGCTTCAGTTGGGGCAGGCGTTGCAGTCAGGTGTCCTGTCTGGCGATGAATTCCGCACGATCCGGGAGGCTGCACCTGTCGAATTTCTAGATGCACTTGCCAGCGCTGCTGGAATCGCTCGTAGCGAGCTGAAAGAATTTGCCGAAGACCAGAAGCTGACGCGCGACATCGTACTTGAAGCGCTTGATAGCATGGCGGCTCAGGCGGATGGAAGTTTTCGCAAAATCGCAGTATCAGGCGATGAGGCTGTTGCCACCCTCACCACAGGTCTAACCGCGTATCTGGGGCGGGTGGATGAGGGGCTGGGCACGACCGCAACCTTCAATTCCCTGCTGGTTAACTTCGGTGAATATTTGGCGCAGGATGCTGAGGGTGCGGAAAACCTCGCTCGCTCCATTCAAATCGTAAGCGCGGCGGCATTGGCCGGGGCTGGCGGTCGCGGCATTGGCGCAACCACACGGGCCTTGAGGGAAGCGTCTGCGGCACGTCTCGCCGATGTTGCTGCAACCGAACGTCAATCGGCAAAAGCCCGACAAGCCGTTATTGACGCAAAGACACAAATCTCTGTTCTTCAGGAGCGCCGCCGTGTTGCTGAAGTTGAGTTTCAGCAGCGCGTCTTTCAGGAAAAATCCACAAAAAGAGCATCGCGCGCGCGCGCTGCAGCGATAGAGGCTGAGGCACGGGCGACAACCCGGCTGGTAGGTTTGGAGGCGCGCGCAACTGCGGCAACAAACGCGATGACTGCAGCGAAAGCACGCCTAAGCATTGCCACCCGGATTAGCACAGCAGCGATCCGGGGATTCAATTCTGTTCTGGCGTTCTTCGGTGGGCCGGTTGGTCTGGCGCTGACTGCGATCACAACGACGCTCGCGGTGATGGCAACCCGGACCAGTGAAGTTGAGCGACTGACAGCAAATGTGACCGATCGGGTCAATTCCTTGAAAACGGCTTATGCCGAAACTGGGGGACAGGTTGATCGGTTGCGGGAGAAGATGGCATCGGCATCCCTAGCAGAGGCCATCACCGAGGCTGAGGAGCTGACAAAGCTCTTTGATCAAGCAAGAGAGACAGCATCGGATTCCATTAGCCAGCCACTGTTTTCGAACCTCGTTGGGAAAAATCCAGAACTTGGCGCTCTAATTGAGGGCCTGGTCAGTGGTCAAATTCGGGCAGATGAATTCCGGGAAAGATTGAATGAGCTGGTCGCAAGTGCTGGTATCGGTTTCGCCAGAATGCTTGAAATCTTCAAGCCAATTCTGGAACCGCTTCTCCAGGCCGCAGAAAACTCGGAGAAGGCGTCCGACGTGCTGTTGGTGCTTCAGGGTTCATCTGACCAAGCCGCCGAGGCCATGGTCCGTCTTGGTCTCGCCTCGCGCGAGGCCAGCGGAGACGTTAACGGTTTGGCAGAATCCGCAGCAGCCGCTGCAAGTGGTATTGCGGGCCTTGTTTCACAGATCCCTGAACTTCAGCGCGCCGCCCAGGTTCAGGCAAAACTCGCTAAGGCTACCAAGGACCGAGACGCGGCTCTGAAGGGGTTGAATGACCAAGGGCTGTCAGGAACAGAGCGGCTGGAAGAGGAGCGGCGAATCCTCGGTCTCTATGAGCGTGCGACAGATGAAATCGATGGAAGCGCGGAAGCCACCCGGAAAGCGACTAAGGCACTGGATGACTATCTCGACCAGTCAAAAATCACTGCATTGGACGCGCGCGGGCAAGCCTTAGAGCGAGAGGCTCAGCGATATGAAAATCTAGTGGAAGCCCTAGAAGCTGCTAAAGCGGGCGAAGATGATCTCGCGGCAGCGGAAAAGGCTCATGCGGAGAACCGGGCGGCAATCAATAGTCGGTTTGACAAGCGGTCAAAAGGAGCCGGGGGGGTGTCCAAGGCCACAAAGCAAGACTTGCGAAACCTTGCCCAGCTTCAGGAGGTCTTGATAGAGGGTGGATACCGGCAGCTTTACATCGATCAGGCCGTGAACGCCGAACGTAAACGGCTCACCGATCTGATGCCTACTCTTATCTCCCTCGGTTTATCCAAGTCAGAGGCTGACGCTTTGATGGTGGATCAGCTGAAGAGGGTGAAAGAAGAACTTGGCGACGTGCGAACAAGTGCGGAGGAAGCAACCCGTGCGTTTGCACGTGGTGTGCTAGATGACATTCGTGCAGCCGACGATCTGAACGATGCAATCGGTCGGATCTCTGATCGCTTGCTTGACCTAGCCTTTGATCAAGCATTTGACCTGTTGGCGGAGCAATTTGCGAGACTGGCTTTCCCGTCAGGTGGTGGTAGCCCAATTGTTGATTTTGTCACCGGCCTGATTGGTGGCGCGCGCGCGCGCGGCGGTCCTACGCGGCGCGGAACGGCATATCTGGTCAATGAGGAAACGCCAAATAGCGAGGTGTTCGTCCCTTCGCAGAATGGGGCGGTCCTGAATGTTCAGCAAGCGCAGGCCGCTTTGCGATCTACCAGCCAAACGGCTGCGAAAGTGGCAGTGCGCACTGGTGATCTCGTCGTGGATATTCACAACTACAGCACGGCGACCGTCTCTGCCGAGCGCAATGCAACCGGCCGTCTGGATATCACTATCAGGGACCACATGAAGAGCGCTATCAGCTCTGGTTCGCTTGATGGCGCGCTGCAGCAACGGTTCGGAATTGGCGCGAAACCAAGAGGTGCATAATGCATGATTTTCCTACTGGCCTGCCTCGTCCATCGTGGCGAGATATCAGTTTGTCTGCGCCGAGTGGTTCAGTTCAAGAAACCGAAATGGAAATTGGACCGAGCAAGAGACGGCGTCGATCGACAGGCAAAAGATCGGAAGCTTCGATTGTTATCGCCCCTGTTTCTGAGGCGAATTTGCAAGAGTTTGAGGACTTCTTTGCCAACGACTTGGCGCAGGGTGTTCACAGTTTTCGGATGCTTCACCCAATCTATGAGCGCCCTGCCATTTGGCGGTTCAGCTTGGATGGGGCCTATTCTGTTAACCCGATCGGGGAAGATGCTCACGAAATCGAAGTGCAACTGGTGTTGATCTCATGAGAATTACATCTCCGCGCTTCATTGCAGCCACCAACGCGCAGGAAACGGCGGAAGTTTTGCTTCCGTTGATCACGCTCAGTCACCCCAGCTGGATCGAGCCTGTTCGCATCGTGCGGGATGACAATCCCATCGTGCATCAGGGACAAGTTTTCACGCCTGCATCATTTGAGATCTCTCTTCCTGATGATGTGGAGGAGGGAACCCCGATCATGTCCTGGTCGATCGACAACACCGACTTGCGCTTGGTCAGTCTTCTGCGCGGAGTGCGCAACAAGGTACTGGTCGAGGTGGTGTATGTTCTGGCCTCTCAGCCCGACATTGTTGAGGCGGGACCGTTCGAGACCGAAATGGTCGGGGCTGACTACGATGCTGCCCAACTCAGTGGAAGCCTGACAGTCGAGCCGATCCTCGATGAGCAATTCGGCTTCTTGACCATGACGCCAGCAACCACACCTGGGCTATTTTAGAAGATGTGGCAAGGTAACTGGGTTGGGCTGCGCTATGAGAAACTCGGGCGCGGTCCAGAGACGTATGATTGCCTTGGCCTCTGGCTTGCCCTTCAGAAGGCCCGAATGGCTCGAAACATACCCGACCCACGCTGCACGATGTTGCAGGCGGCGAGGGAGCAAACGGCCAATCAGTTTCGGCCATTGTTCACCCGCGTCAGTCACGCCCAAGAGGGCGATGCGCTGATGTTCAGGGTGCGTGGGCAGCTTTTGCACGTCGGATACGCGATCGACACCAATGACATGCTGCACATCGAGGAGGACGCCACAGGTTCGGTCCTCGAATGCTGGAACCGTTCACCTTGGATCGGGCGGTTAGAAGGAATTTACAGGTTTGTTGAAGAACAATCTCACATTTGAGGCGGTAGCGCAGACGCACCCACTCTCCACCGATGTCACAGTCATCACCTGTCACGAAGGCCAAACCGTGTCCCAGATCCTCCAAAAAATGGATCTGCCAGATCGGTTCGGTTTACCTGTTGTGACATTGGTTCTCGGCGGTCGCAGCTCCATTGTTCCGCTCACGTTCTGGGGGCAGGTGCGCCCGAAGGCTGGCATCCGTGTAGAGGTGAGTTGGGATGTAGAGGGGCCAGCTTTGGGCGCGATCCTTGCTGCAGTTGTGAGCGCGGCTGCGCCAACTATTGCGGGGTCTGTCTTCGGTCTCGCGGCTGGTACTCTTGGTTACGCTCTGGCCACTGCTGCCATCACCGTTATCGGTGGTTTGATTGTGAGCGCGTTGGTCGCGCCTGTTGTTTCCAACTCTACACCGGGCCAAGTTGATACGAACTACGCGATCACCGGTACACAGAACGCTCATAATCCATACGGGATTTTTCCTATGGTGCTGGGGCGGCATCGTATGCATCCACCAAAAACCGTGCGTGGCTTCACCGAGGTTGTTGATGGTGAAATCTACTTTCGCGGGCGATATGCATTCGGGTGGGGGCCAGTCTCGCTAGAAGATCTTCGCATTGGCAGCACGCCCATCACCGAATTTGAGGAAGTCGAAATCGAGTTTCTCAATGTGGATGAGACGCTCACTAGATCTGCAATGCCTGACCTAGCTCCACTGGTTACCGCTTGGCGATCGGGCGACGAACTCATGCAGCTTTATCCTGATGATGTTGCTGAAGACACTGAAAGCGTGGAGTTGCTGCACGATGTGGCCGTATCACGGTTCACCCGAGAGCGCTGCAGCTCTGTTTCCCTTGATGTGACTTTCCCCCAGGGTCTCGCTAGCATCGGAGGGGCGACCTCTCTGGGCAAGCGCCGTGTCGATTTTTCATTCAACTATCGCCGGGTGGGCACTCTCGATTGGACATATGCCGGTGATCTCGTGTGTGAGGCTGCTGAGCGCACTCTCGTTCGTTTCTCCAAAGAGATCTCGCTCCCAGATGTCGGTGAATACGAGGTCGAAGTGCGCCGTTTGACCGCAAACGCCGATCGCAATGACGTGGTGGAAACCAGCTATCTCTCTGCTGTTCGGTCGTTTCGGACAGGAAACCTGCCGAGCCACCCGAATATTTCTGAGGTGGCACTTCGGATCCGGGCCAGTGAGCAGCTCAACGGCCAGATTGATAGCTTGAACGGAATCGTCCATCAGCTCGCACCGGTTTGGGATGGTGAGGAATGGTCTGCACCGCAAAAAGTCCGTCATCCAGCTTGGATCTATGCGCGGGCACTGATGGGTCCGCACCTTCGCCGTCCCGTCGCCAGCCGTAGGATTGCGCTGCAAGCTTTGAAGCATTGGGCTGATACAGAGCCTCATTGGACCTGCGACTATGTTGTCGATACAGCGCAGCGTGTTTCGGACATGTTGGACATTATCTGCTCAGCCGGTCGTGCTCGACGCGCTCTAACGGATTTTCGGTATTCGATTATCCGCGACTTTGCAGATGCGCCGATCCGACAGGTATTCACCCCGCGCAACAGTTGGGGTTTCTCCAGCCGTATCGCTTTCCCGCGCGAAATCCACGGATTTCGGGTCAAGGTGCGTTCTGAAAGGTTAGATTGGGAATTTGATGAGGTCACCGTTTACGCGGACGGATACAATGCCACGACTGCGACGGAATTCGAAACTCTCGAACTGCCGGCCGTTGTTGTCACAAAGGATGACACTGATCAGGGTAATGCCTGGAAGTTGGGTCGCTACTATCAGGCTGTAGCAGAGCATCGCCCTGAAGTGTTCAAGTTCTATGCCGACTGGGAGCACATCAAAGTTACCCGTGGCGATACTGTTCAAATCGTTCATGATGTTCCTAAAATCGGTGTCGGAGCCGCTCGAATTTCCCGTGTCGTTGAAGGCTCAGGCTTGGTTCAGTCAATCGAGCTTGACGACGATTTCGACCTCCCAGCCGATGCATATCGATTGACGATACGCACGCAGTCCGATGATTTCCTAATTGTGACGTCTGAAATCGAAGGACGTAACTGGGATCTGTCACAGCAGGGTTTCGTCGCGGGCAGCTTGGCAGTTGGAGATCTGGTGGCCATTCAGGTCATGACCGAGCGGACAGAAGAGTTGATCATCACAGGCATCGAGCCTGATAACAGCGAGGCCGCATTGATCACTGCCGTGCCTGCTTCTCCGGTCGTTTTAGAGGCAGATCAAGGCGAGATCCCCCCTTACGACCCGGTCATTACGGAGGGTTTCAATCGGTATGGACCGCCGCTTGCGATCGTCTATCAGGTTGTGACCGGCTCAGCGGTCGCCCGCGTAGGACGCTCTGGTGAGCTGTTACCACGGATCGGCGTTGATATTATCCAAAGGGGTTACACCAGCAAAGTGCAGGTCCGTTTACGGTGGCGTAGAGCGGACAGCCCGAACTGGCAGCTTGGTGAACCGCAGTTAGCTACCCAAACTGTCCTGACCGGTGATCTTGTCGATGGTGCAGACTATGCTGTCGAAGTTCAAACGCTTGATGAGAAGGGGCAAACCAGAGGCTTCGTCTCTGCCGGTACTCTACAGGCCCGTGCGCGCGATTTTGACTACATCGTACCGACTGGATTTGCTGCCTTTGAAGGCATGGATAGTATCACTTTAGCTGGGGATGAATATCCGCTGCCGGATTTCCAGAAGTTCCGTTTCTACGGCGCATCGAAGGAAAGTGATGAGACAACTGTTATCGGTCACTCAAGAGATCCTCATTTCACCTATCGCGGAGATTTGGAGCGTTTCAAAGTCGCTGCGGTTGACAATAGCGGATATGAAAGCCCGCTGACTGATTGGATCTTCGCGCGCCCGAGGGGGATCACTCCAGACGACTTCTCGGATGATATTGAGCACTTTGTTACAGAAACCGCTGTTGCAGCCGTCGCGGATATCGAAAGCAGCATGACCTACGCGCTGGAAAAGTTGGCGCAGGTGGACCTGGAAAACCGGGTTTCCGGTTTCTTGGAAGCCGCCCGAATTGAGGGGGAGGTGACTGAGAAGACAGAGGCGCTTTCCTCGGAGGTGGATGGGGTCCGCGCTGAGCTTGTGCAGAACTATGTCACGGCTGCGACGCAGGATGCAGCTCTGGCTGCGCTGCAAACCACCTTGTCCGCTCAGATCAATGGCGTCTCCGCCTCTCTGTCGACCAGCTATTACACGATCGCGCAGGTCAATTCTGCGATCTCGGCAGCGCGTACATCTTTGCGAAGTGAAATCGCGGGGGTCTCCGCCACGCTGAACGCTGACTATTACACCATCTCTGAGACCAACTCGGCCATTTCGGCGGCGACAACCTCGGTCACCAGTACCCTTGATAGCCTGACCACGACCGTTAATCAGGTGCAATCCTCGGTCGATGGTGTCAAAGGCACATACGGCGTCCAGGTCAACAACAACGGCGTCGTGACCGGCTTCGGGCTGATCTCGGAATTGCTGAACGGATCTGTCTCCACCACCTTCACGGTGCAGGCTGACCGCTTTGTTGTGGCCAGCAGCTCAGGCGGGGGCGCTCTGTCGCCTTTCCTGATTTCAGGCGGCAAGGTCTACATCCGTGATGCGGTGATCCGAAACGCGTCTATCTCCAGCGCAAAGATCAAGGCCCTCGCCGTTGACACGCTGCACATCAAGGGCAAGGCGGTTGACACCCGGCAGATCGCAGAAAACGCCGCCACCACCTTTTACGAGGCTACGGGCGGCACCGGCTACAAGCGGATCCAGATCAGGAACACCCATGATGAGCCAATCACGCTGATCATCCAGGTGCTTTATGATTGTCAGGATGACGGCGGTTCGGCTGCGTTGTTTGCGGGCGTGAAGATCTACAAAGAGCAAACCGCCGGCGGGAAAAATAACCTTCTGTCCTCTGTTGGTGACGGCAGCACCGGCGGCGGTGAGGTCGCTGCCGCCGATGGCACCGAAGTCGTCACAACAACCATCAATCCTGGCATCACCCGGTACATATCCGCCTATCCAGAGGGGCGGGTGGTCCGGCGGTGTGACATGATCATTTTGCAGAGGCAGAGATGAGCGAGAACCGCCACAAAAAGCCCAGGCGCTTTGCGATCTACTGCAAAGACACCGGCGAAATCAGGCAGATCACTGTCTGCCCCGCTGAAGCGATCGGGGGGCAGCTGGAGCCGGGGGAGAAAACCCTTGCTCTGGATCTCGCCGGTGAAGCCGAATTGACCTCTCTTCGGGATCTTTCACGGGTGCGTGTGGATCAGGGCCGGTTGGTGCCTTTCACACCGCCAGTGGATCTGGCCGCTGAAATGGCCGCGATCCGGCGGCGGCGCGACAAGCTGTTGGCCGGAACCGACTGGACGCAGATGCCCGACGTTCCGATTGACTTGCGGGTCTGGGGATCACGTCGGGCATATCGGCGTGCCTGGCGCAAATACCGCAAGGCGCTGCGCGATCTGACAGACACCATCACCGACGTCGGAAACGTCACATGGCCGCAACCTCCCGAGAAAGGACAATAGCATGACGTGGTATCGCACGGGCACGGTCGAAATCGCCCAGGGCAGCAACACCATTCAGGGCACCGGCACCAATTGGATCGAGCAAAAATCCGGCTGGGCGATAGTGATCGAGGGCGTGCCCGGATTGGTCGAAATTGACGCAGTGGTCAGCGCGACTGAGCTGCGTCTTGTCGAACCGATTGAGGGCCAAGGCGGTGGATTGGGCTATGCCATTATCCCGACGCATGGCCTCAGTATCCGACTGATTGGATACTTTGACCGGCTGATTGAAGAACTGAACGCAACGCGGGCAACATGGAAAACGGTGTTTTCCACCTTCAGCGCCACTGCATATCAGCTCTGGCTTGATCAGGGCAACGCAGGGACGGTGGATGACTTCTTGCAGGCCATACGCGGCGAACAAGGGATTCAGGGGCCGCAAGGCGTCCAGGGCGAGCGCGGCATCCAAGGTGAGCAAGGGGTGCAAGGGGAACGTGGCGAGCAGGGCATCCGGGGCGAACAGGGTATCCAAGGTGAGCAAGGCGAACAGGGTGTTCAGGGTGATAAAGGCGAAACCGGCGCCGGTCTGAACATCAAAGGCACGCTGGCCGATGTTGCGGCTCTGCCGGGATCAGGTGCGGCTGGCGATGCCTGGTCTGTGCAGGGCGATATCTGGGTCTGGGACGATATCAACGCCGAGTGGGACAACGCAGGCCCCCTGCGCGGCCCTGAGGGGCCAGTGGGACAACAGGGTATTCAAGGCCCTCGTGGCCCGCAGGGCGAGGTGGGGCCGGTTGGTCCAGATGGTCCGCAAGGTGTGCAGGGCATCCAAGGGGTGCAGGGCAACAAGGGCGATACGGGCCTCACCGGGCCAAGCGTCTTTGAGGTCTGGCGGCAGTCCCGTGGTGGTGTCGGCACCTTGGAGGACTACCACGACTTTCTGTCAGATCAGACCGTCTCATTGGCGCGCGCGCAGGCTGACGCTGCCAGCGCCGACCGCGCTGCCGCTGAGACTGCCCGCATCGCTTCTGAAGCCGCAGGGGCCGAGGCACAAGCCGCTGCCGCCTCTGCAACTCAATCGGCGCAAGTCCTCTCTGACAACGCTGAAATCGTGCGCCTTTTGCAACAGCACAAGGTGCGCGCCCTCTTGAAATTGGACATCTAAAGGAGACCTGAAATGTCACTTGAACTGGTCGCACAGGCCCTCAACCAAAAGATCGAAGCGGCGGCAAACGGTGCCGGTCCGGAGGATCTTGCAATGCTGGCAACGGCTCTGGACCGCATCGGTGGCCGGGTCACCATCGCCGAAGTCATGGCGGCAGGTGTAGAGGCCAAGATGCAGCTTTCGCAAGCGCAGGCCGAGGCCATTGCCGCAATCGTCGCTGTGAAAGACGACGTCCGCCAAGCGGCTTTGGAGTTCCAAAATACCGCTCTCAAATCCACCCAGTTTTTCGGCCTGTTTGTGGCCTCTCAGTAAAGGAAGGAAATCCCTATGCCATTTGCAAAAACCACTCTTGATGGGGTCAACACCCCCGAAATCATCGCGGCCCCGGCAGGCAAGCTGCTGAACTTGAACGTCTCGGCTGTGAACACCTCGCAAGATCGCGCCCTCGTCAAATTCTACATCCACGCGGCAAATGTCGCGCCGACCGACGCCGATATCTTCGACATGGCGACCTTGGACAAAGGGGCGCTGTTGGAGCGTAGCGGCGTGATCCTGCCCGAAAATATGGCCGTGTCCGCCTTCAGCGATACAGCGGCTATCAACGCATTCGCCTGGGGCCTTGAGGCTCTGGCGTAACCCAAAATCTTAGGAGAACGAACATTGGGACGTATTATCACAGGGGCGCAAAGCGCCCGCACTGGTCGCTTTAACGAAATCGCGATCTTCAACAAGGCCGGTGTATTCGACTGGATCGTGCCTGAAAACATTGACCCCGGCGTGCCAATCCGGGCGCATGTTTATGGGGCTGGTGGTGCTGGCGGAACCGCCGGTGGCACAGGTAACGGATTTGGAGGCGCTGCTGGCGGTCTTGCATTGTCCGAGATCCCGCTCTCCGCTCTGACGATTGGCGCGGCTGTTTCGCTGACTATCGGCCTCGGTGCCCAGACTTCGACTGGTATTGGTGGCACATCGTCCTTCGGAGCGCTGCTGTCCGCGACCGGTGGAAACTCCGGCAATAATGACGCGGACAATCTTGGCCTTGCCGCCTTCTCTGCCGGTGGTATGGGCGTTGGTGGTGATATCAACCGGCGTGGCGGCTCCGGCGGGGATGGAGCGATGTCATCGTCAAGCGGCGGTGGTGGCGGTGGCGGTAGTGCACCAGCACCGGGAGGCATGACCGATGGATACAGCGGCGGAGATGGCATTGTCTCTAGTGGCGGCTCCGGTGCTTCTATTCACTACAACGGTATCAAGCCTGAAGTATCGTCAAGTTCTGCCGGAGGCTCAGGCACGGCAGGACCGGGCTGCAGCGGGACGCAATCTTCAACTTATAAAGCGCACGGCGGGACTGGTGGGGCTGGTTTGATCGGCCCAGGCGGCCAGGGGGGAACAGCTTACTCCTATAGCAACAGCACTCAGGCCATGACACCTGCCGGAAACGGTGACGGCACAGCTATACTGGAGCCAAACCGAGTTTTGCTCGGCGGTGGCGGTGGCGGTGGTGGCGCGCGCTGCTATCATTCAAGTTCGCATGCGGGGGCCAACGCGGGTAACGGCTCTGCGGGCGCTGGCGGAGGGTCGGTTTATGCTCATGGCTCCGGAACCGGCGGAGACCTTATCTTAGCCGGAACCGGCGGTCTTCTTGGCGGCGGCGGCGGCGCTGGTCAATACTGCATTCCTGGCCACGGCGGTAACGCTGGGGGCGGTGGCGCGACCGGTTTCAACTACGGCTCGGATCAGGGCTACGGTTGGGGCGGCGACGGCCTGATCATCCTGCAATTCGCACTCATTCACTAAGGAGGCTCTCATGGCCTATGCAAAAATCGCCAATGGCACGGTTGTTCAGGTGCTTGACCATCTGGACGGCGTTATTCACCCCGCCCTGCATGGTGGCTACACCGAGGTGATCAGCAGCGTGAAAGAGGGGATGACGACACAGGACGGTCAGTCATTCGCTTGGCCCGAAACCGCCGCCCCTGATCCGGTTGTGCCGGTCGCACCGCGCGTCCTGCCGAAACTGGTGTTCTTTCAGCGCCTCACCACTGCTGAACGCGTCGGCATTCGCACCGCAGGTAAGACCGATCCGGTGGTTGAAGACTGGCTTGCCATGCTGGATCTGATCGAAAACGTGCATCTCGATGCGGAGGACGTCACAGCCAGCCTGGGCTATTTCGTCAGTGAAGGGTTGATCGACGCCAATCGCGTTCCTGAAATCCTCGCCTGACACCGGGCGTTGTTCTGACGCCGCCCCACTTTTCCTGAAAATCTGACACCGCACGCGCTGGCCCTCTTGGACCCGCGCCAAAACTGCTGCGCGCCAACAGGCGCGCGGCATCTGCCTGCACGGCACACCCCCCTCACAAAGCAATGAAGGATAGCTGCAATGACAATTGCAATCATCGTGTTCGTTCTGGCCCAATTGGGCGATGTCATCACCACCAAACGCGCGCTTGCCCGTCCCGGCAAACGGGAGGCCAATCCGTTTATGCGGGTTCTGTTCGACCGTCTGGGCGTCAATGGTGGCCTGACGGTTAAGGCACTGGTCGCCTCAGCCCTGGTCTATTGGCTGTGGTCTGAGGGCGCGACGCTTCCCATTTGGGCTGTAGCGGTCATGACGGGCGCTGTTGCGCTGCACAATCATCGCTTGATGCAGAAAGGATGAACCCTTGTCTGTTCATCGTTTCGCAAAACAGGCGCTGCCCCAGTTTCTGAAAAACCCTCGCATTCGGCAAGATCTCTATCACGCTTCCGTCCCGATGGTTCTGGCCGTGGCCATGGCCCCCAGCAGTCTCGCAGGTAGCGCGATCTTCCTGCTGGTCTGGGTGCTTATTCGGTGGAGCGGCCATGGCTGAGCTGCACCACAAATTCAATTGGATACGGGCGGTTTCGATTGTCTCGATCATCGCTCTTTTCATCGCAGATTTCGCTTTCAACATCATGGCCAAAGATCCGCCGCTTTGGGCCTATCTGGTTCCCGGCCTCTTGGCGCTGGGGGTTGAGGCAAACGCGGTTGGTCGGTTGTTGATGCAGCTGGTTCGTGCCGCCGCGAGAGTTCCACAGGAGGACAAAGATCCATGAAACTCACCACCCGTGATATTCAGGCCCGCTGCGCCGCTCTGGGCTTTCACCCTGGGCCGATAGACGGACGCAGGGGGCCACGCACCTCAGCGGCCAGTCGGGCCGCTCTTGAGGCGCACAACGGCAGCACCATCACTGATCTGTTCCACAAGAGCGGATTGCACCGGGTGCATATGCACTGGACCGGCGGAGCCGAGGGCGTCATCGACATGGAGCGCCGTGCCTATAATTCTCTGGTCACGCACGATGGGCAGCGGGTGCAGGGCGTGTTTCCGCCAGAGGCGCAGGCAACCTATGCTGTCGGTCGCGGGGCATCCCACACCCGCATGTTCAACACCGGTGCGATCGGGCACGGAATGGACGCCATGGCGGGCGCAAACGAGCGTCCCTTCGATCGTGGATCCGCGCCAATCACACCGCGCCAGCTTGATGCGTTCTGCCGGTGGTCTGCAGAATACAGCGTCCAGTATTGGATTCCGATCAATGTCTACGGCATGCCGACCCATGCTGAGATTCAGCCGATATTCGGCGTGCGCCAGCGCTGGAAATGGGACATCACTTGGTTACCCGGAATGTCTACCCCCGGCGATCCCTTGGTGGTTGGTGAGCGCCTGCGCGACATGATCCGCGAGTGCCTGCCTGACGTGCGAGCTGCCGCATGATGCGGTGGGTCGCGATCGGGGCGCTCTGTCTGGCGCTTATGCTTGCGGGCGTGTCCTCATACCTGGTCTGGCGCAATGGGCACCTGCGCGAAGATCTGGACGCAGCCACGCGCCGCCTGCGGGTGGCGGAGCGGCAGGCCGATGACGCACGGCAGACCGCCGATGTGCTGGACGCCCATATCAAACGGATGCAGGAGGATCGCCGCACGCATAATGCGGATCTGCGCAGCCTGCGGGAACGGGAGGGATACGATGCGCCATTGTCTGATTTTCTTGGCGATGCCTTTGACCGGATGTAGCTGGCTTCTGCCAGATCCTGAGCCGTTTTATGTAGAGCGCCCCATCCCGGATGAGCTGACCACGCCTTGCGCTGAGCCGGTGAAGGGGCAGCGCACCGAGGGCGGCTTTGCGGAGCTGGCCCTAGGCTGGCGTTACACCGCGCGATGTAACGCGGGGAAGCTGGAAGATATCGCGGAGCTGACCGGCCCGCGCTGAATAAAGGAAGCCCCGCCACATGGCGGGGCTTCCTTTATTATTTGCATTTTGCTGCATATTTTGCCGCTGCTTTCAGGAAGTTTTGGCAGTGCGTCATGTTGTGATTTTGTTCTGCCCGTGCCGCTGCACCGCAGAGGATCATCGCCGCGATTTGTGGCTTTGACTTGCCGATATCTTTCGCGGTTTCGCGAACGGCATCGCGCTGCAGTTTAGTCTCCAATATCATGTCTGGTGCGAGAAATTTCTCTGCCAGGGCGTACATCTCTTCGGTTGTGTGCAGAGCGTTTGTCATC
Organism: Phaeobacter gallaeciensis DSM 26640; assembly: GCF_000511385.1. Classification (NCBI taxonomy): domain Bacteria; kingdom Pseudomonadati; phylum Pseudomonadota; class Alphaproteobacteria; order Rhodobacterales; family Roseobacteraceae; genus Phaeobacter; species Phaeobacter gallaeciensis. The sequence continues at coordinate 5,509 of NC_023143.1, read as the reverse complement.
GATCATCTTCCTTTTTTGTTTGGGCGGGAACTCAATCCCTGTCGATGTATTTAGAATAGGTGCTACAGTACCCACTGGCAAGCAAAAAGTGTACTACAGTACCTATTTGTTTTCCCGTGGTGTAGGTGCTTATTCGTCCGAAATTTCCAACCCCTTTTCAGCCATCAGTGCGCGCAAGCGGCGTGTGGCGTCAACGCTGAGAGCGCGGGCTGCGTTTGTCTTTGGCTGGATTTCGCCCCTTTCAACGCCGACCATATAGCGGCGGCGTGTATCAGGGTTGCCCCCAATCCCGACTGCCGCTGCAAAATCAGCCTGAGACATGCCAAGTTCTTCTCTGGCCGCGCGAACCTGATCTTTGGTCAAAAGCGGTGTTGGCTCTTTCCAGCGTGCAAGGTGCGCTTTGGCCTCGCTGATGGTTTCAAACCACCCTGAGGGCATGGGCAGAGTTTGCAGCCACTGGCGGGCCTGTTCTTCAGTCTGAAGGGCCGGGGCCTCTTTCAGTCCGTCCAGAGCCTTGACCAAATCGGCGGCGGTTGCTTCCTGAATAATGGCGGGGATTGTTCCACCATTTGAAAATGCGATTGCGATAGGCATTTGTTTATTCCTTTTGCGTTCGGGGGATGGTGGGGCGGCTGATGCCGCCCCTGTCCCTTATTCGATGATCTTGGCTTCCCCGCCGACTGAGAGGAAAACCGCCTCTTGATCGGTGGCGTCCAGAATGTCCTGCGCCAGCTTTTCCAGTTCTGCCATGGCGCTGTCTTTGTCGGTGGTCGCGCTCACCAGAACCTTCACCGCGTCTTCAAACAGGCGACCTTCGTCGTTGATCCAGTAGCCTTTGGCGTCGCTGACAGTCGCGCCGCCATAGAGCTTGCACATCTGGGCGATGTTGCGCTCGATGATGGCCGAGTTGTCCGAGCCGTCGTTATCCAGAGTGGGGATGATCAGTTCTACTTTCATCGACTTTCCTCCTTTTTGTTTGGGCGGGAACTCAATCCCTGTCGATGTATTTAGAATAGGTGCTACAGCACCTAATGGCAAGTAAAAAGTGTACTACAGCACCCATTTTTTAGCGGGGGTTTCCCCCCGCATTTCGCTTATGCGTACCAGCTGCTGTATTTCTCTTTGCCATCCCAAATCCAGGCGGTGGCCACGCTGTCAATGCGGATGCTGGGGGCGCTGCCGGACATATCCACCTTTCGGCGGAACGGTTCCCCGATCTTGTTCTCTGGGTTCGGGACGCTATTGCCAGACATGAACGCTTCCTCACCACGGGCCAGAGGCGCGGCGATCCGCTGCAAATCCACATAGCATTTGGAGGGAACACCGATCACTTCATAATATTCAACGTTGGTTTGATCGTAGCCCCAGCTGGTATAGAGAATCAGGCCCTTTTCCAGATTGTGGGGCTTGTTGCGCTCTGCGCGTCGCTTGGCCTTTTCCTCTTCCGCAGCTGTGATGTTGGAAATGACATTCGTAACATATTTTTCGCGGAATGCTTCGCTTTGAAACCTGTAGCACTTCGGCTTTGTGCTTTTGCCCTTGTAGTACCGGACGCAAGGTTTGCCCTTCGCATTTTCATAGAGATAGAAGGTCGCGCCTCCGCTTTTCATAGCGATCTTGCGGGCGTTATCGGGGCGAATTTGGGAAATCAGTGTCATCGATCATCTTCCTTTTGTTGGGCGGGAACTCAATCCCTGTCGATGTATTTAGAATAGGTGCTACAGCACCCAATAGCAAGTAAAAAGTGTACTACAGTACCCGTTATTTTTCAGATATATTGTTCTTTCTTTGTTCTCTTAGTATTGTGCGCTTCATGCCCGCATCTACACCACCAGTCAGAGCGCACCCCGCAAAGCCGTTCCGCAATCTCCGCGATGCTGCCCGTGATGGTCAGCTGGTGGTTCTGCGCTGCACGCTCTGCCGTCGCTGTGTTCACTATCTTGCCAAAGACCTGGCTGAGGTTGTTGGCGATAAGCACCCAGTCCACATCCCGCCATTTCCTTGCTCAAAATGCAGGACAGTGGAACATATGGCGATCACGTGCCGCTCTCCGCATCCGGGCGATCTTGGCCAGATTATGGTTCGTCGGCCCGCCGGTTGGAAACGGATCTGGAAAACCGAACCTTTGGGCGATGTGTAGCGATATTTAACATAACCGTGGTTACAGTGCCTTTTGCATCAGCAGTTTCCAGCCGTCGTTTGCCTGTTCAATGCGTTGCAAGAGGTCGCGCAAATACGCGCCTGGGACGTTGATCCGTTCTATTCTCTGCAAGATGTACCCTAGCAGCATGAATGCAACGGCTGGTCCTTTGGCTTTCGCTGCTGCCCAGGTCGATCCTAGGTGCAGTTCAGAGGCGATCTGATCCATTCTATCGTGGCAATCCCCCGTCGATCGGGCTGTGCGGATCTCGGCGCACAGCCTTGGGAAGGTTTCCTCAATCTCGCTATCTTTTACAGACGGAATAGATTTAGTCTCTTTGTGCCCCTCAAAAGGCGTGTCGCTGTCCCTCAAAATGCTGGTCATCTCTATATAGAGATCGTTCAAGGTTTCCTCATCCGCGCGACGGCGGAGAATGTTTCTAGCGCGTTGTAGCAGCCCCTCAGCGCCGCTGAGGCGGGCCAATAGCAATTTGCAGCGGTCGCGGATCACATCAAGCCGCAACAGGCGCTCTGCGTGATCTTTGGCGATCTGCACCAGCTCTGCGTATTTCTCGAACAGTGGTGCAAGGGAGAGGCCGGAAACGGTGACCACCCTGCCCTGCCCGTCCCTGCGTGCCCAGCGTTTGCCGTTCATTGTGGTTGCGCGTTTGATCAGACCGGCGTTGACCAGGATTGAAACGTGCCGCTCAATCGTCGGAACGCTGACGTGCGCCCGCGCCGCCAGCGTCTGGTTCGACGCGAAACAGATATGCTGGTCCGGTGCCGCGCCCAGAGTATCGCCCGGAATCAGCGCAATCATTGATCGCAACAGGTTGAGAGATGTCGCCTTCAGCCCGAGCGGTTCGCGGGCATCCTCTGCTGCGCGTAGCAGCTTCCATTTGCTAAATTGTGCCATAATAAATTTAGGCTGCAGAATACCCATCGCCCAAGGGCGTTATTTTTGTTGCCGATTGTCAGGGAGGTCGCTATTCTCAGATTGCTAGTTCTGAAAAGTCCACCTTGCAGGGTGGTGCGTTTCCTTCCCCTCATCAGCCCCGCTGGTGAGGGTTTTCCTTTGCCTATTCCTCCTGTTCTTCTTTCACTGCTTGGAATTCTTGATGGGCCTTCTCGATCACGCGATCGATGTTGCCATTGAGCCAGTCAGCAAATTTCGCATTGGCTCCGGTTCGTTTGATAGAAATGGACAAGGCCCCCTGCCCTGCTTTGATTGTTGCGCCGTGTGGCGCTTTACGGATCACCTGAGGCTGCTTCTCTACAAGAGAGGCAATCAGCCGCTCTAAACGCTGATCCGATGACAACCCCTGCATGTTCTTCAGGCGTTTGATCGCGGTTTTTTCGTCCAACGTTTCGTCAATGAAGGCGGTTGCCAGCTTATCCCATTTTGGCCTACCGCTTTGGGGGGCTGATCCAATCAGCCCCCCAACTGAATACGGAATGGCGCAACCAACCCGCAGGAGTTGAGACATTGAGGCATGTGATTTACCTCCCAATGCCTTTGCTGCGACGGATCTGCTGTAGCCCGCGTTTTCGATAGCTTGGGCAAAAATGGCGTTTTCATAGAATGACCGTGCCCGCCGATTTGAGTTTTCCAACCCCTTTCGCAGCAGCGTTTGTTCATCGGTCAATGTCTGAATGCGCGCATTCACTTGAATGCCTAGCACTCTGCAAGCTGCTAGTCGCCTGCGACCACATATAATCTGATAGCGTCCAGGATCTTCCGTCGAGGGTCTGACTTCAATTGGAGTGGACTGTCCAGATGTTTCGATAGATCCAATGAGCGCGACAAGGCTGTCGTCGTCGGTGGGATCAGGAGACTTAACAGCTGTTAAGTCCGCGTCCCCCCCCTGAGACTTAACAGCTGTTAAGTCTGTCTCGCTCAGCCTGTCCTCTGGCCCCCATTCATCAATCAGACTTGTATCTAACAGTTTTTCCTGCACGCTCGCGGCTTTCAGGATCGCAAGGGAAGGAAGCTTATCGGCGATCTGCCCGCTATCCTGGGGGGGCGTTTTGTCTGTATCTTGATTACCGTTGTTAAAAATGTTCCTAGCCATCAGTCACGCCCCCACGTATTGCGGATCAATTTCAAAAGCTCGTAACCTACTCTGTCCATCGACGCCCGTGCGCGGTCGTATGTCTTGGGGCTGAAATCTTTCCTGTCCACTTCAAAGATCGTCTGTTTTGTCAGCCCTGCATCTGTGATCGCCGCTGAATGCAGCACTTCGGGCAACATAATATGATCTTGCAGTGTCGCTCTTACAAACGAAACAAGGTTTGTCTCGGTTTGGATGCTTGGGCTGTATCTGGTGATCAAGAATTTCAAGTTGTCGTATACGATTGGTTTTTCCAAGCTGTGTTCTTCGAGGACTTCCATGTACTCGCTGGCCATCCTCGTGAACTTCACCGTGGAATCTAGGTCCATCATTGACGGTGCAAACGTGATGATGGCCGATGTGGTTGCGGCCATCCCGGTCATCGTCACAAAATCCAGCCTTGGTGGGCTGTCGATCAGCACCAGATCGTAGCGGTCAGCTACTTGAGCGATTGCATCTTCCAAGCGGGATTTAAACTGAGAGCCGCGCGCCGCAAATTCAAAAGTGAAGTTTTCAAGGTCAAGATCAGCCGGTGCGAGATCTAGTCCCGGCAGGGTCGTCGGCACAATCACATCTGCCATCTTGACCGGATCATTTGGCCGAAGCGCGCTGTAGATATTTGGCTTATTTGCTGTGGCAGTGATTTCCTGCTGACACATAGCGGTAAGAGATGCCTGGGAATCCAGATCGATGGCTAGGACGCGATAGCCTTTCAGGGCCAGAAAATTGGCCATATGGACGCATGAGGTCGTCTTCGCGCAGCCACCCTTGAAATTCATGAATTGCCAAACCTGCAGCTTCTCGTCGCCTGTTCTCCATGGCCTATAGGTTCCAGGTGTCCGCGCGGATTGCTCAAGGATGCTGCGCATCTCCCAGATTTCCTGAGCGCTATAGAACCGGCCATTCGACCGCTTGTCCGCTGGTTCTGGGATGATGTCCTTCATGTGCATCTGGCGCAAGAAGGTGGGCTGAACGCCCAATAGTTCGGCAACCTCTTTCGACTGAAACTTGCGCATCGTCTTCTTGCCTTCAGGCATAAGGGCCTTCAGGGTTTCGCTGTTGATGGCTGCTTCCAGTAGATCTGCGATCTCTCTGGCGATTTGCGACGGTGGTCTGCTGCTGTTTGTCATCTGCCTGCCCTAGTAACGCGAATTGATGTTATTTGATTGTTATTGCGCTTATTGGAGTAAAGCACCGATTCCAGACCTCAAGTCAAGTCTCTTTGCGGCTCCAGTTTGGGTGTTACAGTTGTAACACCC
>NC_023142.1 GCF_000511385.1 Phaeobacter gallaeciensis DSM 26640 | reverse complement strand
AGGGGAAGCCCCATGTCAGAGCCGCATCTACCCTCAAATATAGGTCAGCATTACTGTCTAAATGTTTCGCATGCGAAACATTTGGTCCGAACCGGACCTAATTTTCAAGGGGCGGCCAGAGGCCGGTTGCCCAAATAAAGACCCGCCCGGCCAGGGGCCAGGCGGGACGAAAGGATGGATGATCAGGTCCCCCCCCAGGTATGAAACGCCAGACGTCTTACCGGCCGCGTATCCCTGATCAGCCATTCCCCTCTCTCAAGGCGTTCGACATGCTGCGCAGCACCGGGCTGAGCAGGTAATCCGCCAATGTCTGCCGACCTGTCTCGATCATCGCCTGGGCGGGCATGCCGGGCAGGGTTTTGACATTGGGCAGCGCCGCCAGTTCTTCGGGCGGAATGCGGATGTGAACGCGGTAATAGGGAATGCCGCTGTTGAGATCGGCGATACTGTCAGCGGCCACCATCACCACCTCACCTTTCACCGGCGGGGTGGAGCGGAAACTATAGGCGGTGAGCTGCACCCGGGCCTGCCCGCCGGTCACCACCTCGTCAATGTCGGTGGGAGAGACGCGGGTTTCGACAATCAGATCGCTGTCCGAAGGAACCAGCTCCAGCACGTTCTGGCCGGGGTTCAGCACCTGGCCGAGGGTGTTGATGGAGAGTTCCACCACCCGGCCGGCCTGCGGTGCGCGGATGGTCTGGCGCTCCAGCACATCCTCCGTCGCATCCAGCCGCTGGCGCAGATCCAGAATGCGTTCCTGCACCAGCTGGGTTTCACTGGAAATCCGGTTCACCGTGTCGCGGTGCACCTGCAGGATGCGCTCCTCGGTTTCGGCGATGCGCTCCTGAAGGTTCTCGCTGTCGCTTTCCAGCGCGCCAAAGGTGCCCATCAACCCGGTGTGTTGCAGCTGCCGGTCACTGAGCCGGGTTTTGGGCACCAGGCCTTTTTCATAGAGCTTGTGCAGATCGGCGACTTCGCCCTTGATCAGGGTCAGCTGATCCTCGATTGCGGTGATCCGCGCTCGTCGTCCGTTGAGCTGCTTGCCCAGCTGCGAAATCCGGTCACGCAGGATCTGTACCTGCCCTTCGTAAAGTGCGCGATTGCTGGTGAAGACATCGCGCTGCACCTCAAACAGGGAGATCAGCTGCGGGTCTTCGGCCATCAGCTGGTCCAGTTCTGCCGGGATCTCGATCTGATCGGCCTGGGCCAACTCGGCCTGAAGCCGTGCCTGCTGGGCCAGCAGGCTGGCTATCTGGCTGGTCAGGATGGCGCGGCTGGCGCGCATCCGGCGTCCGTCCAGCACCGCAATCACATCGCCTTTGGCAACCATATCGCCTTCGGCCACATTGATCTCGCGCAGGATGCCACCTTCCAGATGCTGCACACTGAGCCGATCGCCTGCCACGGTAAACTCTCCCGAGGCCACCACGGCGCTGGTCAGCTCGGCTCTGGTGGCCCAGAACACCAGACCGCCAAACAGGCCAAAGCCGCAGACCAGCATCCACATCACCAATTGGCGCACGCGGGTGGGTGGGGTGCGGGGCAGGGTGAAGCCATCAGGCATCAGGTCCTGAAAACCACGGCTCATGTCAATCTCGCTGTCCTTGCGGGACACCAGATCTCTGCTGTCGCTGCGGCTCATGACTGGGCTCCTTCTGTGGTACTGGCCGCGGCACTGGCGTCAGTCCCGGACTGGGCCTCACGGCGGGGCGTGAAATTGGTGACCTTCGGATCGCCCTCAGGTCGGCTGATCGGCTTGGCAGCCGCCTCGATGATCTGGCGCGCCTCGCCAAAGCGGGCGATGCGTCCCTCCTGCACCAGGGCGGCATGGCTGACCCTGCGCAACAGGTTGAGCCGATGGGTCACCACCACCACGATGGCGCCACGGGCGCAGGCCTCCTCGATGGCGGCGGCCAGCGCCTCTTCGCCTTCGGGATCGAGGTTGGCATTGGGTTCATCCAGCACGATCAGCTTGCGCTCCCCAAAGAAGGCGCGGGCCAGACCGATCCGCTGCCGCTGACCGGCGGAGAGGAAGCTGCCGCGCGGGCCGACCTCGGCGTTATACCCGCCGGGCAGGGCCAGGATCAGCTCATGTACGCGGGCCAGTTTGGCCGCCGCCACCACATCCGAGGGTTTGGCGCTCGGGTCCATCATGGCGATGTTTTCGGCAATGGTGCCGCGGAACAATTCCACCTGTTGCGGCAGAAACCCGATGTGGCGTCCGATCTGTTCCGGGTTCCAGTCGGTGAGCGCGGCATCATCAATGCGCACATGCCCCCGCACCAGCGGTTGCAGCCCCACCAGCGCGCGGGCCAGCGTGGTCTTGCCCGCCCCCGACGGGCCGATCAACCCCAGCGCATGGCCCGGTTGCAGCGACAGGGTGACATCCAGCAGCAGCGGATCTTGCCGCCCCGGCAGCACCACGGTGGCATTTTCCACCGACAGCCGGCCGCTTGGTTCGGGCAGTTCCATCCGGTCGCTGCTGTCCTCGACATGGGCCAGAAGCAGATTCAGCCGCTCCATGGCGCTGCGCGCCTTCAGCAGGGCGCGCCAGCCGGCGATGGATTGCTCCACCGGCGCTGCCGCCCGGCCCAGCAGGATCGAGGAGGCAATCATCAGACCCGGTGTCAGCTGGCTGTTGATCACCAGGACAACGCCCACGCCCAGCACCGCGATCTGCAGCCCCATGCGCACGGCCTTGGCCAGCGAGGTCATCAGTGCCACCCGGTCGGTGACCAAGGTGCCAAAAAGAATGGCGGTAAAGGCGCGTCCGCGCCAGCGGCCGATCTGGGCAGAGGTCTTGCCCATGGCGTGGATGATCTCGGCATTGACCATCATTTCCTCAACCGCGGCATTGGTTTCACGGGCGGCCTCTTCGGAGGTCTTGCCCGGGGCGCGGCCCATCAACTCACTCATCACCCCCAGTCCCAGCAGGATCAGTAACCCCACAACCGAGACCAGCCCCAGGATCGGGCTGAACACAAAGATCAGCGCGATGAACAGCAGCGACCAGGGCGCATCCAGAAGCGCGATGAACACCGGGTTGGTGACAAAGCCGCGCAATTCCTGAATGTCGCGGATCGGCTCTGCGGTGCGCAGCTCCGCAGGCAGGTTGCCGCTGATCATGCCCTGAAGCACAACCGGGCTCAGCCGGGCTTCCAGCCGCGAGCCGAGGCGGGCGACAAGCCGCTGGCGAATGACATCAAAGAGAAAAAAGAACACCAGCGCGATTGCCGCGCCGGTGGTCAAAGCAATCAAGGTTGGCATGCTGCCCGAAGCCATGACCCGGGCAAACAATTGCAACATGTACAGCGGCGCTGTCAGGACAAGCAGGTTAACAAAGATACTCGCTACAAAAATTGAGGTGATGACACCCCGTTGTCCGTCAAAGACCCGTTTCGTCTTCATACCCGTGACCCCCCGGTTGCACGATGTGAAGTTACTGAAGCTGGCAGATCAGCGCCCTGGTCCAAGGTGGCAATCCTTGGCCGGGGACCAAATCGCTGTCCTGAACCAGGGCTAGACCCCCCCGGATGGCGGCCGCCACCCGGGAGGATCATTCCTTATGGCTCAGATGGTATGACCCCAGATGTTGTCATAGCTGTCGTCAAAGCCGTCATCGCTGGCCACGACCCGGATCGGCTCGTAGCTGCCGGCGTCGCCGGTGCCGACCGCATTGATGCCAACACCACCAGAGGGCAGGGCGTCCTGTCCCAGAGAGGTGTACCCGTTGACATTGGTCAGCCCCTTGATGACCACGGTGGCACCACCGACGGAAATCGTGGTGTCGGTGCCATCATCCATGACGCTGGCCACACCATCGAGAGCCGTGAACGCAGCCCCGTCTGAAGTGCCGGCACCACCACCCACGTTGGTCACGCGGAAGGCCAGGACATCGTGGTCTTCATCAATGTCAAAGTCATTGATGCAGTCGATGCCATCGCCGGAGCTGAAGGAATTGCCATCCCACTCCAGATCGATGATGAAGACATCCTTGCCGTTGCCACCGGTCAGATCGTCATCTCCCGCGCCACCTTTCAGGTAGTCGTTGAAGTTGCCGACCCCGCCATGCAGCGTGTCGTTGCCTTCGCCACCATCCAGGAAGTCATGGCCACGGCCACCGTCCAGATCATCGTCGCCAACTTCGCCATAGAGGCAGTCGTTGCCGGCGTCGCCGTTCAGGTCGTCTTTGCCGTTGCCGCCCAGAAGGACATCATCGCCATTGCCGCCATTCAGCTCATCGGCGCGCTTGTCACCCATCAGCAGGTCGTCGCCATCATCGCCGTTGACGGTGTCTTCGCCGTCGCCGCCACTCATGACGTCATTGCCAGTGCCACCATGCATCAGGTCATTGCCATGCTCACCATACATGGTGTCATTACCGGCATCGCCATAAAGCGTATCGGCCTGGTTGTTGCCATGGATCACGTCATGACCATCGCCACCTTTGATGGTGTCATTGCCGGAGTTGCCGAACAGCAGGTCATTGCCGACGTTGCCGTGGACACAGTCATCGCCTTCGTTGCCATAGAGCGTATCATTGCCCTGGTTGCCATAGAGACGGTCCCGTCCGGTGCCACCATAGCCGACATCGAAGCCACGACCGCCGATGATGACATCATTGCCGGCTTCGCCGTACATGGTGTCATGGCCAGAACCACCGCGGATGCGGTCATTGCCAGCCTCGCCACCGTCCTGCGGAGTGTAGCAGTCCGGGCAATCAACGGGACGCAGGTCAGTTTCATCGCTGGTATGCAGAGATTCAACGGCCGTTTTGTCGTCGTCGTCGCAGCAATCCCAATCGATATCATAGCCTTTGACCCGGGCGTGGTCGCCGAAGATCAAATCGCCCTGGGCACCGCCTTCGAGCACGTCATTGTTGCTGCCGCCGCGGATGGTATCCTTGCCAGCATCGCCATTGACGTCGTCACGGCCTTCGCCACCATCCATCAGGTCACGGCCACGGCCGCCCTGCATCAGATCGTCGCCGGTCTCGCCGAACATGGTGTCGCGGCCACCCTGACCATCCATGGTGTCATGGCCATCGCCACCCAGCATGCAGTCATGGCCATCTTCATTGGGGCCTTTGCCAACCGGACCGCTGTCGGCCCCAAAGTCGAGATCGTCGCCCTGCGCCTGACGTTCGTCACCGAACATCTCGTCATCGCCGGAACCACCGATCACCAGGTCGTCACCAAGACCACCGGCCATACGGTCATCACCGCCCTGACCGTTCATCCGGTCATTGCCGCCACGGCCATACATGGTGTCGTCCCCGTCAAAGCGGGATTCGCCAGCGCGACCGCCGCGGTCACCCCACATGCAGTCATCGCCACCTTCGCCGTCCATGCAGTCGTCGCCCAGATCGCCATAGAGGTAATCGCCGGCGTCGCCGTTGCTCTCGTCGCCATCGGCATCATCACCAAAGATCTGGTCATTGCCATTGCCGCCAAAGACGGTGTCCTGATCCTTGCCGCCGAGCAGCGAGTCATTGCCGTTTTCACCGTCAATGTAATCGCAGCCATCACCGCCATCGATCCAGTCATTGCCGTCGCGGGTCGCATGGGTGCCATTGCCACCATAAAGGGTGTCATTGCCGCCATCGCCATTGATGGCATCATTGCCGCCGCGGCCTTCGATATAGTCCTGACCGGACTGACCATCGAGCCGGTTGTTGCGCGCGTTGCCATAGACAGCATCATTGCCGCCCCCGGCTGCGGCGTTGTCGCCGGCATCATGGTCGTTCAGATTGATGACATTGCCATCGCGGCCGCCACGTTCCGTGGTGCCATCGTTGTAGTTGGGACTGAACTTATTGTCCTCGTCAAAGATGATTTCGCAATCTGGATTGCACTCTTCCCATGGTGAGCCTTCGTCTGGTCTACCCATCTTAAACATCCTCCTAATTAATATACCGGGAGTGTGATGCGCCCCCCGACGCGACCCCCTTTAGAAATCTGACCAGGGAAAATTGGGTGTGGGACCTGGTCAGTGACACAAGACCGCTTGGGTCTCTGATGGTGATTGCACCGCAAATCGGGCGGGGCGGATGCCCCCAAATGGGGACAAATTTTCATCAAATTGTCGGTTTTCGGGGGCGCTGTGTCAGATGTCCGGTTGGCTCCGCTACGAGATCTGTGGGACAGGTCGGCAGCCAGGCGGGGCATCTCTACGGCTCTCTGTAAAAGGCAGGGGTTTGGGACAGCAGATCCTGCCTGAAAGAGATATGGCGCCCCCGAAAAAGGGAGACTCTTTTTCCTTTGTTAGAGTCTATTCTGATGTGTTGTTCAGTGGCTGACTTGGATCAGCCGTTGTGGTTTCAAGAAAGGCGACGAAGCTGGCCCATTGGATTTGAGCCGCGCTCCAGACGGTGCCTGAGGCTGTGGCAATTCTGCTGTGATAGAGCGTGCCCGCGGCCAGACCGAGGGCCAGGATCAGGGCCAGACCACCGCCTTTGGTGATCCCGCGCTGCAGTCGCTGCCTCAGGCTGCGGCGGCGGGCGGCGGTGTCCTTGGCCAGCACTTTGGCAAAGCTGTCGCGCAGCACCGGCTCCAGTTCGATGCGCAGCGCGCCTTCCATCCGGTTTACCGCCTCCTCCAGCGCATCCATACGGGCGCTCAGCGCCTTGCGGTCGGCCTCCGCCTTCTGGGTGTACATCTCACCCAGCCCCTCATTGAGGGTGGCAAACATCCCGGTGATCCGCTTGTGCAGTTCGATGAGATCGCTGCGGGTGCCCAGCGGCTGGGGACCGCTGCGCAGATGCGCGGCCAGCTGGTCGAGATCAGCCGGAGCCAGAGTAGCGGGACCGGATGTGCTGTCCCGTGCCGGGCTGGATGTGGTTGTGGGTGATGTCGGGTCTGTGTCGGTGCTGGTCGTGGTGCTCTCCATAGGGATGTCCGATGTGGCATCGGCGGCGGGTGTCTGATCCCCGTCACGGCTGTCTTCCCGGGCTTTGGCTGCCTCGCCGGATGTGGTGGCTTGCGCTTTGCGCTGATCCTGAGCGGCCAGGGCTGCGGCGCCGATCGAGGCCGAGGTCGGCGCGACCGGTGCGGGTGGCCCCTGGGTGAGGCTTTCATGGGTCACCTTGTTCATGACGCTCTCCCCAGTGAGGCCTGCCAGGTCAGCCGCTGCGCCATTTCGGTGCGCCCGGCGACCTCAAGCTTGGAGAGCACCCGCTTGGCATAGGTGTTGAAGGTCTGTTCCTTGATGCCCGCAATATGGGCCGCCTCGCGGTTGGAAAGGCCAAGCTGGATCAGCGCAGCCACCCGGGCCTCGCAAGGAGAGAGGCCCATTTTCTGGGCCAGCATCTCGATCCGCTGCTGGTCGGGCTGGCGCGGCAGGATGGCCACCACCAGCGGATGGCGGGTGTCGGCGCAGAGATAACAGGTGAGCGAAACCGGCAGCCGCATGCCGGTGCTGGCATCCTGCAGGAACAGGATCAGCTCCTGACTGGCGCTGCCGCGTGGCGTATGGGCGCCGGCGGAGGCCTCAACCGGTGTTTTGGCGCAGTCTTGCACTGCGGCATAAAACGCGCGGGTCTCGCTGCTGTTGGCACAGCGCAGTACGCCGTCACTGTTGCGCAGCAGATTGCCTGCCGCCAGCATGTCACAGCCGGCCTCATTGCAATCCAGCAACCGGCCCGCGCCATCCAGCACCAGAACCGCGCTGTCGCTTTTGGTGGAGATCGTCCAGAGCATCGCCTCTGAGGTGTCGCGCGCGGTTTTGGGCTCCGGTGCGCTGGTCAGGATCTCGCGCAGCGCATCCTCGCGGGCCAGTGGCCAGATCGCAGGCAGGATCTCGATGCAATGGGCATCATGCTGGCTGCCCTCCAGATGCAGCGCGATCCTGTCCTCGCTGCCATCGGCAAAGCGGCAGGCAAACACCACCCAGCGGCCAGACCTCTGGCCAGAGGCATCCGCGCGCAGGGCCGCAGGATCAAGCCAGTCCGGCCAGCTGTTGGGATGGTCCTGCGGATCATGCAGCTGGGTGCAATGGCAGAGCGATCCGCTGCGCAGCAGAGCCTGCAGCGTGCCTCTGCTGCGGCTGCCCTGTGCCAGCGCGGTCTGAGCGCCACAGCCTGGAGTGTCACTGGCCAGAGGTCTGGCCGCCTCGCAGGTGGTCACCAGCAAACGGCTTGGCCCGACAGACGCGGGTCCGGTGCAATCGATCTCAGCTATGGCAGTGGTGGTGATGGATGAAACTTGTCTTTGAAACGATCGCGCAAAAGCGATCTCGCCCGTGTGGATCACGGCGCCCCCGAACACATTCATGTTGCCCCCCGGCATATCAAAACGAATATGAACAGCCTAACATATCGCCGACGCCGTCAAATTGTGCAGAGGGTGTACCCCTTCGGGCGAGGAGTTTTGGAGCCGCCAGGGGCTGTCTGATGATCAACCATTGGGAGAACCCGCAGGACATTGAGATTACATCAATATCTAGCAGGATTACCTTAGGTTACCCACAAGTCACAGTATGAGAGATCGCTCGAGATTCTATTTTTATTCATATATTTCAACTGCTTGTGTTTTGGCGGAGATCCGCCTGTTGGGAGGGCCTTTCTGAGGGCCCTACCTCAGAAGAGGTATGGGCGCTGCGTGCGCGGGGGCAAAGGGAGAGTGATTCCATCTTTGGCGTGAAGATTCGACGCAAAATAACACGCTTGAGTTGTTTGATCTTGTGAGATCGGGCCTGAAATTGAGAAATTACCACATCTTTGGATTTCTGCCTCATGAGGATATTCCTGTTGATAAAACAAAAGCCTATATCAAAAACAATACTTTAGGAGAGATGTCTGATGGCGCCAACATCTATCCAGGAGGTAAGTTTTTTAACAAAAATGGATGGATTCAGGCTATTTTGGAGTGCCGCAAAGCGGTGCTGCGCCGATATGGGCTGCAATTTGGAGGCAGGGGCCAGAGGTATTGGGGCCCGTCATTTTGGAAGACCCGATCACACGACCGGTCGGGCCGTCGGCTGAGGGATCCCCCTGGCAGGCGAGGCTGGAAAACAGCCGTCATCTGATCGAAAGGACAGGACAGACACATAAGACAAGACCGGGGTGCCATCTGTGACGGGGGTCGCAGCCGCATCGCGAGGGCCAGGGCGGGATGTTCCAAACCCGCATCAAAGCCCGGTGACCTCCCTGTTCCGGAGATCATTCATTGAGACCATCTGATCGTGTTTGGATCAGATTTTTTAAGAGTATGGGGGTATATCATGCCTGTGCATATTGTGGGCGAAAGTCGCTTGTTGCGCGACATGTTTCTGGCCATTTGCCAGAGCAATGACTACCAGATCGGGACCTGCTGCGATGAGCTGTCGACGCTCGCGGGGCTGGGGATTGACGATCTGGTTTTATACTACAGCCATGAAACGGGACCGGAGCTGGTGGAGGAATTGCGCCAGTTCAAAGAGGGCAATGATGCCTCTCTGTTGATCCTGATCATGGGGCGGGAATGTTCCACCAGCATGCAGACTGCGCTCAGCGCCTATGCTGAGGCGGTGATCCCGCAACGCAAATCTGCAGAGGCGCTGATTGCGGCGCTGCGGGTGGTGCAAAGCGGCTATCGGATTGTGCCATCGGATATCTCTGCGGCGCTGCGGGCGGCGGATGTGACCACATCAGGGGATGACCAGTCGGCAGAGACCCTGACGGCGGCCCCGGCACCGGAACTGGAGCTTGCAGAGACTGTGCCTGCGGATCGGGTCAATGGCAGCCTGCCGCAATCCGCTTCTGGCACAGGTGCTTTGACAGGGGTCTTGCCTGGGGCCTCAACCAACAGTCCCGGCACCACCGTTCCGGTGGATCTGCGCCGCATGCCGGCCTCAGCCGCAGCCTGCGGCCTGTCCGGGCGCGAATGGCTGATCCTGACCAAGCTGATTGACGGCGCCACCAATAAATCCATCGCCAATGAACTGGGCATCTGCGAGGCCACGGTGAAGGTGCATCTGCGCACCTGTTTTCGCAAAATCGGCGCCAAGAACCGCACCCAGGCAGCGATCTGGGCGTCGGAGCAATTCCTGTCCTGATCCCGCAATGCGCGGGACTGGCTAGGTCGGGACTGCGTCGGCCATGGGCTTATGCTGGGGGGCTGAGCCTCTGGTCGACGCAGATCATCCCGGGATCGTCATGTTCATTCCCGCTGCGACGGGTCAGATCTTCAGCTGTTTACTGGCAGGCAGGAGCGCGTTGATCTGACGGGCGTGCTCGGGCATGCAGCGGGTCAGGAAATCATAGGTTTCCACCACATGGGCGCGGGCATTGGGGCCCAGATGAGCATAGGCGCCGGGATTGGCCAGCACATCCACCACCTGATCGGCCAGCGCGCCTGGGTCAAAGAAATCCACCAGCATGCCGGTCTCATTATGGGTCACCGCCTCGCGCACCGGCTCCACATCAGCCGCCACCACCGTGGCCTGCATCGACATGGATTCCAGCAAGGACCAGCTGAGCACAAAAGGCATGGTCAGATAGATATGGCAGCGGCTGATGCGGATGATCTTGCACAGATCGCCGTAGGGCACCCGGCCGAGGAAATGCACCCGGCTCCAGTCGACGCTGTCGCCCAGCTCATCCTCCATCTCGCCGCGCAGACCTGCGGGATGGGTGCTTTCGCGCCCATATGAGGTCTCATTGCCGCCGATCATCAGGATCCGCGCATTGGGGCGTTCCGACAGGATCTTGGGCAGGGCGCGCATCATCACGTGAAAGCCGCGGGCGCGTTCCATATTGCGGGCGATATAGGTGATCACCTCATCGTCACGGCTGAGCGGCTTGGGCAGACGGCCGAGACCGATGCTGGCCTTGGCATCCGGTTGCAGCCGGTCGGTGCGGATGCCGTCATGGCTGACATAGATCTTGTCGTGAAAGCTTTTGGGAAAGCGGTCGCGCTGCCAATAGGTCGGGCTGTGGCCCAGATCGACCACATCGATATTGGCAAAGGGCACGGTGTTGCGGGCATGGGCGAAAAACCCGGCGTGCTCGCCGGGGGGATTTTCCGGGTCAAAGCCCACGAGACCGCCAGTGGTGCGGTAGAAATATTCAAAGAAGCCGATGATTGGCACATCCGGCCAGACCTCTTTCATAAAGGTCAGCTCTCCCCAGCCGGTATGACCGATGATGATATCGGGCTTGAAACCATCTCTGGCCTCCAGCTGACGCGCGGCGAGGGCGGCACCAATGCCATTGCCGGCTGCGGCCTCCCAATCCTTGGACAGCCCATAGGCATCGGCGGCGGGCTGGTGATGGCTTTTGTAGGTGGCGGTGGAGACGCCCGGCAGCTTCACATCGTTTCGCTGGGTCAAAAACACGATCTCATGCTCGCCCTGATCGGCCAGCCATTGGATCATCTCCCGGTACTGGCCGGGCATGTTCTGGTGCACAAAGAGAAATTTCATGATCTATCCATGCCGTGAGAGCGCTGCGGGCGCAACCCTTTCGACAGGTGGGAACAGGCATAGATCGCGGGGCAGGGGGAGCGTCAGAGCAAAACCATGGGCAGGGTTTCACCACCCGAGGTCTGCGCGCGGCTTTCCGGGCTTGTTCCCAGAGGTCACGGCGCTAACATGCGCGCAACGCAGCAATCCCGGGGGCTGCGGCTGCCGGAGACGCCTTGGCGTGGTTGCCGACCCCCTTTCCCAACAGGCCATGACCCCGGTTTTACAGGGGCTATGGTGAGTAACATCTGGTGATATATGAGAATCCTTTTCCACGCTCCCGTGCTTTCGGCCCATCGTCCGGATCCGGCGCTGTCCAGTATCATGGGCGTGCCACCAACCGTGACGGACACGCTGTTTGGCCTGAAACCGGCGCATAAGCTGACCGGGAATCGCGGCAATATCATCCATGCCGAGGCCCCGGCCCGCAGCCTGCGCAAGGACCCGGATGGATCGGCGGTGGGCAATATCGCCAATCTGCAGAAGAACCTCGGCGATGGTTATGCCGAGGTCATGGCCGCGCATTTCGACATGATTGTGGTATCGCTGGCCAATTTCATTCGCCCCAACCACGATGGCATCCGGTTGTTTACCGCGCTTGAGGCGCTGGACGGGCGGGTGCCTTTTGTGGTGCTGGGCGCCGGGATGCAGGGCAGCCATGCGTTTGAGGATCTGATGCCGGGCAACCGCGATCTTCTGGCGCTGCTCAATGAACGGGCCAATCTGTTTGGGGTGCGTGGCACCCAGACGGCAGAGTGGCTGGCGCAGAACGGGCTGGAGAACACCACCGTGCTGGGCTGTCCCAGTCTCTATGTCTATCCGCAGTCAATCATGGCCATTGACGGCGCCGCGGCCCAGGCCAAGGGGCGTCAGGCCAATGTGATGACCGCGGGCCATTTCTCCATGCGGGAGGGGGCCATCGTTGAACGCGGCACCGAACTGGCCAAGGCGTTCGACAAGATCGAGGCCTCTTATGTGTTCCAGGATGAGATCTTTGCCTATGGCAAATTCATCAAGGACCGCTTCGGCTATAATGAGGGCAACAACATTGCCCAGCCAGAAGAGCTCAATCGCTGGCTGAGCCGCAAATGCGGCCATAAGGTCGATTTCAACCGCTATTACTATTTCTCTGAGGCCGGCGCCTGGCGGCAGGCGGCGATGCTGCATGATGTCTATATCGGCGACCGTTTCCATGGCGGCGTGGCGGCTTTGCAGGCGGGCCAGCCGGCGATTTTTCTTAAGCATGACAACCGGGTGGCCGAGCTGACCGAACATTTCGGCCTGCCGGCGCTGAACACGCAGAAATTCATGCGCAAGGGGCTGAAGGCGGTGTTGGATGAATATCTGTCGCCCGAGGTGTTGGACAAGATGAAGGTGACCTATCGCCAGCGCCACGCCGAATATGTGGCGGCGCTGGCCGAACATGGCCTGGAGGTCGATACCATCGTGCCGGATGAGCCTCAGCCGGTGCCCGCAGTGGACAGCCGCAGCCATCTGGGCGCGATCCGCAGCCCGCAGGACCCGGATGAGGTGCTGCCGGAGGGGCTGTGGCCCACCACCACGCTGACCCCGTCTTATGCCATGCGGCGGCTGCACCCGGAGGGTGCGCGCGAGCTGGTGGTCACCTTTGAAGGGGCAGGGCAGGCGCTGGACCGCAAGGATCCCTTGCGTCCGGGCTTTGGCGAGCGCTTCCTGATCAAAGCCAACTATGCGGTGCTGTCGGTGCTGCCGCATCAGCAGAACTGGTATCGCCCGCTGGACTTGGAACAGTATTTCCAGACACCTGAAACCCGCGCCTGGATGGCCGGCTTTGACAAGGTGCATGTGCTGGGCTCCGGCATGGGGGCTTTTGGCGCCATGGCCTTTGCTGATCTTATTGGCGCGGAAAATGTGGTGGCGTTGCAGCCGATCAGCACCCTGGCCGAAGATCTGATCCCCGGCGAGACCCGGTTCCCGGCCGCGCGCAAGCTGGACTGGAGCGGCGCCTATCGCGACGCCTGTGCGGGCTGTGACACGGCGGCCCGGATCTATGCGATCCATGGCGATCATCCACTGGATCTGGCCCATGTGGCGCGGTTGCGGGAGGCTCTGGGCGCGCGGTTGATCAGCGCGGAATTGTCCCATGACAGCAAGCGTCCGGTGACCCCGTTGCTGCGCGCCAAACGCCGTCTGCCACGGACCGCGCTGACCTGCCTGCGCGGCGGCGACGCGGCGGCGCTGAACGAGGTGCTGGGCGCATTGGTGCCGCACAAAACCCCGGCGGAGTGATCCGCACCACGTCTGCGGAATCCTGGACCGACAGAGGGCTGCTCTCACGAGCGGCCCTTTTTATGTATCTGCTGTTTGCGGGCCGTAGGATCCCTGCGGAGGGTTATTTAACATAAGATTGATTAGAAGTTATTTGGTCGTGCGCAGATATACAGCGTGGGTTTGGCGGCTGCAGCAGGCTGAGATGTGATTGCAATCCGGTGGTGTTTTGTTGCTTGCCCGTCCCCCGGTCTGGTATCCTTGGACCCGCGGCGGGGATCATGGGGGTGATCCTGGTCTGAGGGGGTCGCAAAAAGTGGATATTAAGAGTGACGTGATACCCGGAGGATCTGGGTGCGGCACAGCATGAAGATGTATGGCCTGGGTTGGTCCAAACCCGGTGTCAGCTAGGGGGGCATCATGAGTGATCTTTCGCAAGCCCAGCCACAGGCGCAATCACAATCAGAGACCCGGGCCGCGATGAAGGCGCCCTTTGGGGCGGGCACCGGTCATCCCGCCGAGGGATCCGGAGAGCGCAACCAAGGTCACAGCAGCGGTCAGGAGATTGCGCTGACCCCGATGCAGCAGGGGCTGCTGTATGAAAGTGCCGCTGCGGGTAAGCCTTGGGTCAATCTGGAACAGATCGTGGTGCATCTGGACGCAGAAGCACCAGATCCGAGGGCGCTGCGGCTGGCCTGGCAGCAGGTCTGCGCGCGGCATCCGGTGCTGCGCAGTGCGGTGCTGTGGCAGGGCCGCCCGCTGCCGGTCTTGCAGGTCGCAGACATGGATGAGGCCGCTGATCAGGTCAGGGTGGACTCCCAGGACTGGCAGGGGCTGGAGGCGGAGGATCAGGCTGCGCGGCTGGAGCAGTTTCTCAGCGAGGATCGCAATCGTGGCTGTGCGCTGGAACAGGCGGTGTCCTGGCGGGTGATGCTGGCGCGGCTGGGGCCGAACCGCTCGGTGATGGTCTGGACCATTCACCATGTGCTGGTCGATGGCCGCAGTATGGCGGTGGTGCTGGAGGATGTCTTTGCGGCGCTGATCGGGGGCGGTCTGCCCGCTGCGACAGCGCCTGTGACCGGCTTTGATGCCTTCAGCCCGGCGGTGGCGCATGTGTCAGAACAGCCGGACAGCCAGGCGTTTTTCCGGGCGCATCTGGAGGGGTTTGAAACCCCGAACCAGATCCCCCGGCTGACCGGGCCGGATGATCGGCCCGCTGAGACAGCGCCGGGTGATGCGGACCATGGCCGCAAGCAGATCCTGCGCCGGCAGCTGCCCGCCGAGTTGCGCCACGCGCTGGTGCAGCGGGCCGGTGGGGTTGCGACAGAGAATGACGCCGGGCCGGCGACGCTGGCCAATATGATCCATGCCGCCTGGGGGCTGCTGGTGGCGCGTTGGAGCGGCCGGGAAAGCGCTGTCTTCGGGGTCACCCGCTCGGGGCGCTATCTTTTGGAGGGCTGCGGGCGCACGGTGGGCTGCCTGATCAATACGGTGCCCCTGCATCTGCATCTGTCCGGGTCAACAACCGTGGACGGGTTGCTGGCGGCGCTGCGGCGCGATGCGGTGGCGCTGCGCCCGCATGAACAGGCCTCGCTGGCGGATATGCGCCGCTGGTGCGGGCTGCCTGGCAGCGTGCCGCTGTTTGACACGATGGTGATGTTTGAGCGCGACAGCCTGAATATGCGGATGCGCAGCCTGGGGGGCGATGACCCGGATAGCCCCTGGCAGCAGCGCCGCATCGAGCTGCGCGAAGAGGGGGCGATGCCGCTGACGCTGGCTGTGTATGGTGATGCTCAGCCGCTTTTGATGCTGGAATATGATCCCGAGGTGCTGCCGGGGCCACAGGTGGCGCACATGCTGGATCATCTGTGTCAGCTGCTGCAGAGCCTGGCCACAGCACCTGCGGATATGGCGCTGCGCGATCTGGAAATGTTGCCGGAGGCCGAGGCGACCCAGCTGTTACAACAGGGCCGCCCGGATCCGGCGCTGGCGCAGATGTTGGCGCGGGAGATGGCGGCGGCCCCGCCCTGCATGGCAACCCGGCTGGAGGCCACGGCGGCGCGGATGCCCGATGCCCCTGCGCTGCAGATGGCCCCCGACGGTGCGGTGCTGAGCCATGCGGATCTACAGGCCCGGGCGGATCATCTGGCGGTAGCCTTGCAGGCGCAGGGGGCCGCGGCCGGGGATGTCATTGCCATCTGCCTGCCGCGCAGCCCGGAGTTCATCATTGCGATGCTGGCGGTGCTGAAGGTCGGCGCGGCCTTCCTGCCGGTGGATCCGACCTATCCGGCTGCAGTGATTGCCCATATGCTCAAGGACAGCGGCACCAGGCTGGGCATTGGCGGGCCGGACTATGGCACGGTATCAGGGCCTGATACTGGCTCTAATAAAGGCCAGTCTGCGCATAGGCACGATGCGGCCCTGACCCCGGAGGGGTTGGTCTGGGTGGCCCCTGATGCGGGATCTGAGCTATCGGAACAGCCGGACAGGCCGCTGCGGCCAGCCCCGGATCCGGGGCGGCTGGCCTATGTGATCTATACCTCCGGGTCCACCGGCAAGCCCAAGGGGGTGCGGGTGCCAATGCGGGCGCTGCTGGCCCATGCCAGCGCCATCACCGCCGCCTTTGAGCTGCAGAGCAATGACCGGATGCTGCAATTTGCCAGCCTGTCCTTTGATGTCGCCATTGAGGAGGTGCTGCCGAGCCTTCTGGCCGGCGCCTGCGTGGTGCTGCGTGCGCCGGATATGATCGGGGCACCGGGGCTGTTTCTGGACCGGGTGGCGGCGCTGGAGCTGACCGTGCTCAATCTGCCGACCGCCTTCTGGCATGTGCTCTGTGATGTGATGGCCGACAGTGGTCGTCGTCTGCCGCCCTCGGTGCGGCTGGTGATTGTCGGCGGTGAACAGGTCAACCCGCAGTCCCTGGCGCGCTGGCAGCAGCTGGTGCCGGGGGTGCGCTGGCTCAATGGCTATGGGCCGACGGAAACCACCATCACCTGTACGCTGCATGATCCGGGTCTGGATCAGGGCGGGTCTGTGGTGGCAACCGAGGATGTCCCCATCGGCCGCCCCACCGCCCATGCGCGCGCCTATGTGCTGGCGGCGGATGGCAGTCTCGCCCCGGCGGGGGTCGCGGGGGATCTGTGGATCGGCGGCCCGGCGGTGAGCGATGGCTATATCGGCCGCCCGGAGGACACCGCCAAGGCGTTTCGGCCCGATCCCTTTGCGCCGCAGAATACGGGCGGGGGGCACCACGCCAGCTGCCCCGCCGCCCGGATCTATCGCACCGGTGATCGCGCGGCCTGGCGCGGGGATGGCACGCTGGCCTTTCTCGGGCGGCAGGACCGGCAGGTGAAACTGCGCGGATTTCGCATTGATCTGCGCCATGTGGAGCAGGTGCTGGAGCGCGCCTATCCGGAGCTGCAGGCGCTGGCGGCGGTGCATGGCAAGGACAGCCCCGGGGCGCAGCTCTGTTGTTGGGTGCGGGGCATTCGGGCGGCTGGCACGGAAGAAAGGGCTGGCGATACCCGTCCGGATCTGACGGCGCTGCAGCAGGTGGTGCAGCGCGATCTACCCGCCCATATGCGCCCGGCGCTGGTGCCGGTGGCGGCGTTTCCCCGCACCGCCGGGGGCAAGATCGACATGGCCGCCCTGCCCGCGCCGACACAGGCATCAAGCGGTCTGCGCCTGCGCCGCAACGGCGGCGCGGCGGTTGACACCAGTGCCCCGCCCTCGCCGCTGGCGCAGCAGCTGATGGCGATGATGGCGGATCTGCTGGGCCAGCCTGATCTGGGCGTGGATGACAGTTTCTATGATCGCGGTGGCCACTCGCTGCTGGCGATGCGGCTGATTGGCCGGATCGAGGCGGAACTGGGCCGACGGCTGAGCCTGGCGGCGCTGCATCTGACCCCCAGCCCGCGGGCACTGGCGGCGGCATTGACGGAAGCGCTGAGCCCGGGAGATGGGGGCGGTGACAGCCCGGAAACACCGGAGGGCCACACCCTGCCCGATCATCTGGTGATCATTCAGGATGGCATGGCGCGCGCGCCGCTGTTTGGAGTTCATGTGCTGGGTCGCAACGAGGAATTCTATCGCCCGCTGGCGGCCGCGCTTGGTCCCGAGCAGCCCGTTTATGGGCTGAGCATCGGCCTGTTGGACAGCAGCACCCCCACCGGGGTGCGCGCCACCGCAAAACTGTATCTGGAGGAAATCCAGACCCATTACCCAACCGGGGTGGTGCATCTGGCGGCAGTGTCCCTGGGCAGTTATTTTGCCTTTGAGCTGGCCCGTCAGCTGCTGGCGGCGGGGCGTGAATTGGGCTTGCTGGCGCTGTTTGATGCCGAAGGCCCGGCCGGGCGCAGCCGGGTGCAGGGGCGGGCCAGACTGGGCGCCCATCTGGGGCTGCTCCGGCGCATGGGGCCGGCCTATCTGGGCCATGTGGCCCGCCACCGGATTGAGACCCTGCGCAATTCCTTTGAACGGCGACGGCTGGAATGGACCGGCGGTGGTGGCTCGCTGTCGATCGAGGCGCTGATCGCGGCCAACCAGCAATCGGTGGAACGCTACACGCCGGAACCGCTGGCCACACCGCTGACCGTGTTCCGGGCCGGTGATGATCTCTTTGACAGTCCTGAGGGGCTGCGTCAGGGGCTGGGCTGGGCGCCGGTGGCGGCGGCAGGGTTTGAGCTGATCGAGGTGCCGGGATCCCATCTGTCGATCCTGCAGGAGCCCAATGTGCAGGATCTGGCCCGGCATATGGCCCGCATCATGCAAGGTTCGGCCCCACAATGAGGCGCGCCCAAAACAGGCCATCCTGCCGCTGATCCGGTATTTATCCGCCCTGATCAGAACAAATCTGCAAAAATGCACCTAAGGGGGGAACAATTTTCCACCTCACGGCGTCTGTCATGTGAACCGATCCCCCGCCCGTGGCCTGCCTGCGAACAGGCGGGCTTATTTGCCATGGTCAGTGCCGCGACATCTTGGTCCCCGGTGTCAGGGGGATTAGGTCGGGGCGGAAAAGAAAAGGAATCTCTGACATGATGAAAACATTTGCCTGGGCCGCGGCCGCCGCTGCGAGCCTGACTGCCGCATCGTCCGCTTTTGCCTCTGACACGCTGCGTGTGGGCATGTCGGGTGGCTATTTTCCCTTCACCTTTGTGCGTCAGGACGTGCTGCAGGGGTTTGAGGTGGATGTGATGAACGCCGTGGCCGAGGAAACCGGTCTTGAGGTGGAATTTGTCACCATGTCGTTTTCCGGCCTGATTGGCGCGCTGGAATCCGACCGCATCGACACTATCGCCAATCAGATCACCATCACCCCGGAGCGCAGCGCCAAATTTGCCTTCACCCAACCCTATGTCATCGATGGCGCACAGGTGGTGGTGAAACGCGGCAATGAGGACAGCATCGCAGGCCCGGATGATCTGGCGGGCAAGACCGTGGCGGTGAACCTCGGTTCCAACTTCGAGCAATTGCTGCGGGAGCTGCCAGAGGCCGATAAGATCGAGATCAAAACCTATGAGGCCAATATCGCTCAGGATACAGCACTGGGGCGGGTCGATGCCTTTGTGATGGACCGGGTGTCCTCGGCCCAGCTGATCCAGGAAAGCCCGCTGCCGCTGGCGTTGGCGGGCGCACCGTTCTCCGAGATCAAGAATGCGCTGCCTTTCCGTCAGGACGCGGACAGTCTGGCGCTGCGCGACCGCGTGGATGCGGCGCTGAGCACGCTGCGCGAGAGCGGCAAGCTGGCTGAGATCTCGCAAAAATGGTTCGGCACCGATATCACGGCGGTTTCCGCCCCGGCTGAGAAGTGAGCCGGTAAATGCAGGGGTTGGACATCGCCTATATGCTGGGTCTGGTGCCGGTGCTGCTGAGCTATGTGCCGCTGACGCTGTTCATGGCGGTGGTGGCGATGGCGTTGGCCTTGGTGCTGGCATCGCTTCTGGCAGTGGAGCGGGTGCTGCGGATCCCGGTGCTGGATCAGCTGGTGGTGCTGTTCATCAGCTTCTTTCGCGGCACGCCGCTGCTGGTGCAGCTGTTCCTGTTCTATTACGGGCTGCCGCAGGTGTTGTCGGTGCTGACCCAGATCAATGGGGTCAGTGCTGCAATCATGGGGCTGACCCTGCATTTTGCCGCCTATATGGCCGAAAGTATCCGCGCCGCCATCCTCGGCGTGGATCGCAGCCAATGGGAGGCGGCGCAGTCGATCGGCATGACCCGTGGCCAGATGATGCGCCGCATCGTGCTGCCGCAGGCGGCCCGGATCGCGGCGCCGACGCTGGTCAATTATTTCATCGACATGATCAAGGGCACCTCGCTGGCATTTACCCTTGGGGTCACGGAAATGATGGGCGCCACCCAGAAAGAGGCGGCCGGCAGTTTCCTCTACTTTGAGGCCTTCCTGGTGGTGGCGGTGATCTACTGGATTCTGGTGGAGGCGCTGTCGCTGGCGCAGCGGCTCTTGGAAACCCATCTGAACAAGGCTTATGCCCGATGAGTGACGCAATGACAGACATCGCACAGGGCCCGGCCATTTCCATTACCGGGCTGCGCAAGACCTTTGGCGACAGCGTGGTGCTGGATGGCATCGACCTGACCATTCAGGCAGGAGAGCGCATTGTCATTATCGGCCCCTCGGGCACCGGTAAATCGACGCTGCTGCGCTGCCTGAATTTTCTGGATGCGCCGGATGCGGGGGGGATCCGCATTGGTGATCTGGAGGTGGACGCTGCCCGCGCCAGCAAGGCGGAGATCTTGGCCCTGCGCCGGCGCACCGCCTTTGTGTTTCAGAACTATGCGCTGTTTGCCAATAAAACGGCGGCGGAAAACATCATGGAGGCGCTGATCACCGTGCAACAGCGTCCCCGCGCTGAGGCTGAGGCCCGCGCCCGTGAGATTCTGGCGGAGACCGGTCTGGCGGATAAGGCCAATGCCTATCCCGCCAGCCTGTCCGGCGGCCAGCAGCAGCGTGTCGGCATTGGCCGCGCGATGGCGCTGGGGGCGGAATTGATGCTGTTTGACGAGCCGACCTCGGCGCTGGATCCCGAATGGGTGGGTGAGGTGCTGGCGCTGATGCATAAGGTCGCCGAAGAGCGCCAGACCATGCTGATCGTCACCCATGAGATGCAGTTTGCCCGCGAAATCGCTGATCGGGTGGTGTTCATGGAAGGCGGACGCATTGTCGAACAGGGCCCACCGGCGCAGATCTTTGATGCGCCACAGGATCCCCGCACAAAGGCCTTCCTGCGCCGGGTGGGGTGACCGGCCCTCTCCTGTATCCTGAGACCCAAACGCAAAAAGCGGGCCATTGGCCCGCTTTTCCCATCAGATGATGGTCTGTCTTAAAACGATGTCAGCCTGGGATCTGGGATCCGCCCCGGCTCAGGCGCGCCGGGGGACGGTCAGATCCTGCCACACCCGTCAGATCACAAGTGATCAGTTGGTGGTGGTGGTGCTGCTGGATTCGTCGTCGTCGTTCAGGATCACACCCAGAACAACCGCACCGGCAACGCCGCCCGCGATCAGAGTGCCTTGCTCAAGGCCAGTACCGCCGAGCAGGGTCGGGGTGCCTTCATCCTGAGCGGATGCGGTGGTGGTTGCGGCCAGGGTGGCCAGAGCGAATGCTGCGAAGAACTTGTTCATGTCCAAAACTCCTTTGGAAACCGTTGAGCCGAGAGTAAGTGAGTTGCCTCGTGAATTCAACGCAGCTTTTAGCAGCAATATCCCGGCGGCTGGAAATTTTTTTCTGCCGTTGCCGAGATATCGCTCATTTGGGCGGATATGGTCCCAAACCGCCTGTTTTTAGCGCGTCAGACCTGGGGTCAGCCGCCTGTGGTCAGCTGACGGATCCGCAGATAGCCGACATTGGGGCCGGCCCATTGGCGTGATTGCCAGACCCGGCCACTGCGCGAATCTACCCAATAGTCATTGACGATCTCTCCCCCGCGTCCCGGTTGGCTGGGGTGACAGCGTTCCTCAATGTGGCGGGTGGGGTAGCGCAGTTCGACAATCTCCACCGGATCGGCGCCAAGATCGCGGCGGCTGCAGAGCAGATCCAGCTGCCAGGCGCCATTGTCCAGCCCGCGGATATGATAGCGCCGCGCACCACTGCGCACAGGGCCACCTGTGTCCCCTTCGACCAGCGCTGAACTGGACAGGATATCATTGCCAAGATTGCGCGTCGCCACCAGCACCCCGTTGCGCAGGGTCAGGCTGATATTGTCCTCGGTGCGCCAGACCGCCACTGTGCCGGGGCTGTCATCGCGGCGCAGCTGCTGGCGTGATAGATAGGCAAAGACATCGTTTTTCTCGATGGTGACCTCAATATAGGGGTCTTTGATCTCATCCAGCCCGGCGCGGGTCAGTGGCGGGCGGGCCGCCTGTTTGCCCTTGCCCCCGGACAGCCGGGCGCCGATCCGATCGGAGAGATTGCCTAAGAGTTCGACCTGCAAGGGGGCGGTTTCCGGCCCGCGGCTACAGGCGGTCAGCACCAGCAGCCCCAGAAGGGATAGCAGCCCGGCAAGGCGTGTGATTACAGGCGTCATCATTCCCAGATCCTTGCCCGCTGTCGGGTCAGCTGTATGCGATGGGCTTCGCGGATTTGTCCATAAAGCCGACCGGGCACATGCACCCGCTGGCCGCCGTCGCGCTGGGTCGGGCGCACGGTCATGCCGAATGTATTGCGGCTGGGTTTGCCCAGCAGCCAGTCCAGCGGAATGCTGAAGCGGAAGCCCTTGTCAAAAGAGCCTTCGCCGAAATCCTCGGAGGAGACATCGGTGAGGGTAAAGAATCCGCCCACCCGCCAGCCATTGGCAAATTCACGGTCCAGCGCAAAGGTGGCGCCGTAATCGCCGGCCAGATAGCGCCCGGCATCCACCTGCAGATGATAGCCCTTGTCCATCTGGTAATAGGCGGAGGCATGGCCGGTGAAAGTTTTGTAATCGCGAAACGACAGCCGCTGATCGAAATCGCGCTGCACCACGTAATTGCCCTCGACCCCCAGTGCCAGACGGCTGGAGACCGGTTTCCACAGCACCTCGCCCGAGACGCCGCCATACATGCTTTCAAACAGCCCGGCCGTGCTGCGGGCATAGAGATCGCGCCCCATCTGCCATTGGCGCGTGACATAGAGATTCTTCAGCGTGGTGCCGAACTGGGCGTATTCCCTCGCATCGGTGCGCACATGCGGCAGCACCGAATTGGAGGCGCGCCCATCCTTCACATTGCCCCAGACGCGCTGGCGGATGGTGCCCGCGATGCGCCAGCCGGGGGCTGGTGCATAAGACGCCTTCAGATCCACACCCACATCCAGCCGGAACGGCAGCTCAGGGTCAAAATAGGAGGGCGCGGTATAGGGGCTGAGCGAGGTGGAAAATGCCGGGTAGAGATCGCCTGAGACCAGCGCGTCTTCAGCCAGCGGTTCGGCGGCCTGCAGGCCGGTGACCGCCCAGAGCGCCTCGGTGGCGTCGGGGCTATGTTCCAGCGCCTCCAGATCGCTGCGCCGGATCACCACCTGTGACAGCGCCAACCCGTCGCGCATCGGCACGATTTTCAGCGTCTCCACCGAGGGCGGCAGCAGCCGCGCCATGGCGCGCGCACTGCGGCCAATGGCCAGAGTCTGGGCGCGGTAGCGCGGATTGCGATAGCGCAGCTCGGCTTCGGTGCCATTGGCAGGCAGGGTCAGGGCCTCCAGGATCAGCCCGTCCTGTTGCAACGCCTCGGCCAGCGCATCCCGTAGGGTGGTCTTGGCGCGGGTGCTTGTGGCCCAGTCGCGGGTCCAATGGCGCTCTTCGGTGGCCCAGCTGCTGCGCGGCGCCACCGGCACTGGCGCGTTGACCCGCATGGGCTGGGTGGGGTGTTTGGGATTGAGCTGGATCTGCGCGGTGACGCCCAGTTCCGAGCCATAAAGATAATAGGCCCCCAGCCGCAGCCCCGGTCTGGCCTGATATTCGGCGCCAAAGTTGAAGGAGGATTTGCGCTCAAACACATTCGGGGCGCCGGTTTCCAGCACATAGGCATCCGAAGAATATTCCGCCTTGAACCCCCAGCGGTCATTGGGCTGCCATTCGATGCCCGCAAACGGCGCCATCTCGCCGCGGAACCACTGATCATAGGACAATTCCCCCCCGGTATCGCCAGCAACAAACCCCGGACGGGTGCCGGAGATACTGCCGATGGAACCGTTGGATCCCAGACGCCCCCAGCCCAGACCTGCAGTCAGCTTCAGCCGACCCGCGCCGCCGCGATGGCTGAGCGCCGGGGTGTCAAAATTTTTGGTGGCGACGATATATTCCCCGGCATAAATCCCGGTGCCGGCAAAATCCTGCAGACCCAGGGTCACCGCGGGGCGATAGCGCCCCTCGCGCAGGAGCCGCAGCCGCACGTCAAAGCCGCGGTCATAATAGGTGCTGAACCCACCAATCTGCGCGCCATTGGTCTGAATGCCGTTGTAGCGGAAGGATGCACTGAGCCAGGGGGTGGCCTGAAAGGTCAGATTGTAGCGGGCCTGTCCGCCAAACCAGGAATAGGTGCTGGTGAACTGCCCGTCCGGCAGCATGTCCGCACTTGGCATGTCGATGAGACCTGGAGAGCCGTAGAAGTTGAGGCTGGGTGGCGGCAGTGGTTTGAAGCGCGGCGCCTCCGGTTTGGGCGTGGTGAGCGCGTCTTGCGCCTGGGCCGTCCCGGCCCCAAGGCCGAGCAGCGCCACAGAGGTAAGGTGCAGAAACGCCGATGCGCGAAGAGAACGTAGAGCAAGGAACACGGGTTTCGGACTGCCTTATTGTCTGGTCGGAATGCCGGAGCAATGAAGGCTGATCTGCCGCCCTGCCCCCTGCGGTTGGTGCTGGACCGGTTAGACCACAAAACCCGCAGGCGGATCAACGATCTGGCCAAGTCTGATACGCGCTGCTGAGCAGCCTGTGACCCGTAAACTATAGTGCCACCTGCAAGGCTCGTCACAGCCCTCCTGCTCCGGCCAACAAGGCGGATCCAAGGCGCGTTCAGGAGGTCTTGCGACCCTCTTCCGGGGCGCGGTAGCCCTCAACCCAGCGTTTGATCAGAGCCCGTGCAACCCTTTCGTCGCCGGCGGCCACCGCCTGACGCAGGCCCCGGATCAGGGTTGCGACCTCGATTTCCGACAGCACCGCCTCGCGGGCGCAGAAGATCTTCTGGTGGCGGGTCGTGATCAGATCCGAGCTGAGCGTCAGCTCTTCCTGCATCTTTTCCCCGGGCCGCAGGCCGATGATATCGATGGCGATATCGCCGTCGGGGTGATCGTCGTCCCGCACGGAATAACCGGCACTTTCGATGACCTGACGGGCCAGCTGCAGGATTGAAATCGGCTCGCCCATATCCAGTACGAAGACCTCCCCCCCAAGCGCCTCGGCGCCGGCCTGCAGCACCAGCTGCACCGCCTCGCGGATGGTCATGAAATAGCGTTTGACGCGCGGATCGGTGACAGTGACCGGACCGCCGCGGCTGATCTGTTCCTGAAACAGCGGCACCACGGAGCCCGAAGACCCCAGGACATTGCCAAAGCGTACCATGGTGAAAACGGTGCCGGGATTGCGGGTGGCGAGATCCTGCACCACCAGTTCCGCCATGCGTTTGGAGGCGCCCATCACATTGGTCGGGCGCACCGCCTTGTCCGAGGAAATCAGGATAAACCGCTCCACGCCGCTGCGCGCGGCGGCCCGGGCCAATGTCTGCGTGCCAAAGACATTGTTGGCCAGACCGGGCAGCGGGTTGGCCTCAACCAGCGGCACATGTTTATACGCCGCCGCATGCAGCACCACCTGGACCCCGTGATGGGCCAGCACCATGCGCACCTGACGCGGATCGGTCACGGAACCCAGCACCGGCACCAGCTCGATCCCGGTGCCTTCGACCTGTTGCTCCAGTTCCTGATGAATGGTGTAAAGCGCCAGCTCCGACAGCTCATAAAGCACCAGCTTGCGTGGTTGGCAGGCCAAGACCTGACGGCAAAGCTCGGAGCCGATGGAACCGCCGGCGCCAGAGACCAGCACCACCCGGTCCTGATAAGATCCGCTGGCCTCCTGCAGGGGCACATCGCGGGTGGCGCGGCCCAGGAAATTCTGCGGCGCCACCGGGGTCAGCTTGTCCACCAGCGCCTCCTCGCCAATGAGCTGGGCAAAGGAGGGCAGCGCCTGCACCTCCAGCTGCATCCGCTGCAGTCGCTGGATGATCTGGGCCTGTTTGGGCTGGCTCTGCGACGGCATCGCCAGCAACACCCGCTTGATCTGGCGGGCCTCGGCGATCTCGGCGATGCGGGCCGGCGGGAACACCGGCAAACCCACCAGCGTCACCCCCTGCAAGGAGGTATTGTCATCCACAAAGGCAACAGGATCGATGCCGTCATGGGCCTTCAGCGCCTGAGCCAGCTGGGCGCCGGTGGTACCGGCCCCGTAGATCAGTACCCGGCAGCGGGGCTGAGCGCGGCGGTAAATCGCCACCACCAGTTGATAGAGCACCGCGCGGGCGGCCAGCAGGCAGAGAAAATAGGTGGTGGCAAAAACCACATGGGTGCCGGGCGGCAGATCAGGACCAAACAGCAGCGTCAGCCCCGCCGTGGCCCCGGCGGTGATTGAGGCCAGCAGCGCCGTCAGCCCGACCGCATGGCGTTCATAGGCATTGAGCTGCACCTTGGGCAATCCGAGCCACAGCGCCACTGCCGCCGCCAGCGCCAGCACATAAGGCAGCACCGGCAGCATCGCTGCCAGCGTGGCCAGAGCGGATCCCGGCAGTGGCAGCACCAGAAAGGTCAGGAACAGCGCCAGCGGAATCAGGGTCAGATCAATGGTAAGAAAAATATAAGATTTCTGTTTGCGTGACAGCGCACTGATCAGATTGAACATCCCTGGCCGTCCCCACTTCCAGTCCCCGGTGGCCGCCTGATTTTCCGGGCGGCCTGTTTATATGTCCCGATGTGGCGCCGAGATTTTTCTGGCGTGCATCGTTTCAAATGCGTTTTTATCAATCTCCCGCGCCAGATCCCCGGACCCGTATGTGATGGGTCTCTCTGGCATCGGGATGTGTCTCGCGTCGTCTATTCCTCCAGGTGCCTTTTGTCTCCTCCGGAGCAGGTGTGACAGGCCCTACGCCGGGGGTTTCATGGGCGCCCCAAGCATCACTTTAGACGTATTTCAGGGCTAACACAAAACCGCGGGCAGCAAAAAAGCGCCGCCTGACGGTGATTTGCCCGTTTTAGCGCCTCTGTGCAGCGTCTGTGCAAGCCTGATGCATGGTTCGGCTGATCTCCCGGCACGCAGCTGCCGCCAAGGATGCTGGCCTGGGCAGGACACGCCCGCTCGGACCGGGGCGAATCGCCGAATCGCTCCGCAGACTCACCCCTCAGCCGCGCCGGAACAGGTTGCCGATGGTCTGAAACACCAGATCAAAGTCGTAACACATGCTCTGGTGACGCTGGTAAATGAGATCCAGCCGCGCCTTCATCGGCACGCAGAGGCGGGAATAGACCTGGTCGGTTTCCTCAGAAGTGGTGCAGCGCGCCAGCAACGCGGCTTCATGTTTGTGATAGGTGATGGAGGCCAGCCCGGTGACCCCGGGGCGCGATTTCAGCACCCGGGCATAGAGCGCGGGATTGGCCTCGACATATTGGCGCAGCGGCGGGCGCGGCCCGACAAAGGAGAGATCCCCCTTCAGGATGTTCCACAGCTGGGGGAATTCATCCAGCCGCTTGGCGCGCAGCCAGGCGCCGGTCTTGGTGATGCGGGCCGTTTTGTCGCCGCCGGAGACCCCGGTGTCCTGCTCCACCACCTGCATGGTGCGCAGTTTCCACAGGGCAAAGGGCTGATCGACGCCCTTCATCCGTTCAGCCACGTAAAACAGCGGACGGCCTTCCTTCAGCAGCAGCCAGACCAACAGCCCCAGCAGCACCGGGCCCAGAACCACCACCAGAAGGCTGGCAAAGAAGAGATCAAAGAGGCGTTTGCGCCAGGTCATATGCGGGGATCCTTCTTGGTTCGGACAGGTCAGATAGCGGGCAGCAGGGCCAGCGCGCGGGCCTCAGCCACCAGATCCTGCGGGCTGGCGGCGGGCAAAGCCGCAGGCTGATCCGCCAAAAGCCCGATCAGCTGCGTCACGTCAAGCTGCACTTCGGCAATGGCTTGCGCGGGCGCGGGCCTGCGGGCAAACTCAAGCCCCGCCGCCTGCAACAGATCGCCCATCGCCACCGCGCCCGGCTGGGCGATGTTCAGCACCTGCGGCAGATCGGGACAGCGGATCAGACTCGCCAGCACCTCCGCCAGGGTCCGGGGACCGATATAGCTGCGCCGAGGCGTCTGCCCATCGGCAAATTGATCCAGACAGAACCCCGCCCGCCAGCCGCCCAAGATCGCATCAAGACCGGCAATATTGCCAATCCTGAGCAGGGTTATCTCCAGCCCCAGTTCGGCGGCACGCGCCTGTGCGGCCTGTTCCATCTCGGCCTTGGCCACCCCGTAAGGGGCCAGCGGGGCCAGCGGGATGTCTTCGCTAAGGGGGCCGGGGGCCGCGCCATAGACCGCCGCCGACGAGGCCAGCAGCACCCGCGGCGCGCCTGTCCCGGTCTCAGCCCCTTCCCCTGTCTCTGCGTCGCGCACACGCGCCGCCGCCTCAAGTGTGGCCAGCGCCAGATCGCGATGTTGCACCAGCTGGCGCGCACTCAGATCCCGGCCCGCCGCGCCGCCGGGCACCGGCCCCGCCAGACAAAGGATCGCGGCTGCGCCCTGCGCCGCCTCGGCCAGCGCCTCTGGATCCGCCAGCGGATCAAAGACATGCCAGGCTTGTGCGTCAGACCCTGCCCCGTCAGGCCACGCCCGCCGCTGCCAGCGCAGGTCCGCCCCGGCAGAGTCCCATTGGCGGCGCAGGATCCCGCCGATCCGCCCGGAGGCGCCCAGGATCAATGTGGGTGTCAATCTGGGTGGAAAACGCATCAGCCCCCCTGTTCCCGCAGTCCTTGCGGTTGACGCAGTCTGCATGCCCAGTATCTTGCGGGGAACAAAAATCAAGCCGTTTCCGGCTGTTTTCGGACAAGGATCCTCATGCGCCGTCTTTCCCTCCTGCTTGCCGCTCTTGGTCTCGCCCTGCTGCCGGCAGCCTGCGGTCGCCTGCCCGGTGGCGCCCCCGCCAGCGAAGAGATCCTGAAAACCGCCGATGATGCCGATGCTGATTTCGCGCTCTATCCCGTCACCCGCGCCTTTCTGCCGACGGTGGCTCATTGGCCTAAAACCGGCCCGGAAAGCGGCGGGGCCCATAGCGGCAAACGCCCACTGAAATGGATCGGCGCCACCCAAGGCGCCAAGACCCAGATCATCCAGCCCGGCGATCTGCTGACCCTGCGGATCTGGGACAGCAGCGACAATTCCCTGCTGACCACCCCGGATGAAAAAATGGTGCAGTTGCAGGATGTGACAGTGGCGGCCAATGGCAGCATCTTCATGCCCTATGTGGGCAATGTGAATGTGAACGGGCTGACCCCGGACCTGGCCCGCGAACGCCTGCAAACTGCCATGGAAGAAATCGTACCCTCGGCCCAGCTGCAGCTGGACATGACCGAAGGGCGCGGCAATTCGGTGGATCTGGTCAGCGGCGTTGAGACCCCCGGCACCTATCCGATGCCGGATCGCAATTACACGGTGATGGGGCTGATTGCAGCAGGCGGCGGCATCAGCGCCAGCCTCAACAATCCACAGATCCGTCTGGTGCGCGGGCGCAGCATCTATGGCACTTCGGTGGAGACCCTGCTCAATGATCCGCGCCGCGACACGCTCCTGCGCGGTGGAGACCGGGTGTTTGTGGAAGAGGACGCGCGCTATTTCCTCTCCTTCGGGGCCACCGGCCGTGAGGATCTGCACACATTCACCAAGGATCAGATGTCGGCAATGGATGCGATGTCGGTGGCCGGCGGGTTCCAGGACAGCCGCGCCGACCCGCAGGGGCTTCTGGTGCTGCGCGAATACCCCGACAGCGCGCTTGCGCCCGGCCAGCGGGGCCCGCGCCAGCCCCGGGTGGTGTTTACGCTGGACCTCACCTCGGCCGATGGGCTGTTCTCGGCGCGCCGGTTTCAGATCAACTCCGGGGATCTCCTGATCGCCACCGAGGCGCCAGTGAATGACGCGCTGACCATCTCCAATATCATCGGCAACTTCTTCGGCGTCTTCAGCCGCGCAGGCGCGCTCTGATCAGCGCCTGTTGAGATCAGGCGCGCCTCTTTGCGACAAGAGCGGCGCGTCCGGCCTGCACCTCAAGCCACCCCCACAAAATCAACCCAGAGCAGAGATTTTATACTGGTCCTCGCGGCTCTTGAAGACTAGTCTGCCCCTGTTCTGTTCCTCCCGGTTGCGACCTGGTTTTCTGATCGTGAAGCCCATCAAACCTGGCCGCAATTCGCATTACTATTCTGCTATACCCTTATTTAGAGCCTTTATTTGCGATGAAACCCACCACTCTTCGTGTGACCAACAGCATGCGCAGGCTGCTGGATGATTTCCATGTGATGCCAAAACCCTGGCGTGACGAACGAGATTTGACCGCGCTCAAACGGATCAGCTTTCCGCCGGATCTGAGACTCTCGGCACTCACCCGGCACGGATTGAAATCGGGCGGGCTGCTGCCCCTCAGCAGCCTTGGCTACATGAGCTACAGCCACTCACCCTCCCGCAACTGGTCTGCCGGGGCCTTCTGTTCGATTGCCGCCGGGCTGCGGGTTCTAGGGGATCGCCATCCGATCCGGCGGGTGTCCTCCCACCCGTTCAGCTATGGGCCATATTATGAAAAGCTGGCGCGCAAAATGGGCGCTGAGACCTATGAACCACACGCTCGGTTCAACACCAAAACCCCACCCGTGCGCATAGGCAATGACGTCTGGATCGGGCGCGGGGTGCAGATGGCCGGCGGGATCACCATCGGCAATGGCGCAGTGGTGGCCGCAGGCGCCATCGTCACCAAGGATGTGCCGCCCTATGCCGTGGTTGGTGGCGTGCCGGCCCGGGTGCTGAAATACCGGTTTGCAGCCCCGCTGATCGCCCGGCTGGAGGCCACGGCCTGGTGGGATTATCCGCTGGAAACACTGGCAGTCTTCAAGATGGGGCACCCGCGCCGGTTCTGCAAAGCCTTCGAGCCGGAGAAGGACAGCCTGGCCAAACGTGAGGAACGCTGGATCACCGCCGCAGACCTGCAGGCGCTGGCTGCTCCGGTTGATGCCGCGCAGGCGTCTTTGCGCCGGATTGTCGCCCAGCCGGATGATCGGCCGCTGGGCCCGGTGTCCAAGCAGATCCGCCGGGCCTCGGATCGGCTGGTCCAGCTGCTGCGCCCGGCCTGAGGCGGAGCCGTGTCGCGCTCTGATCAGTCCAGCAGCCGTTCCAGATAGGCGCCATAGGCGTTTTTGGCGAACATCTCGGCGCGGGTGCGCAGCTGGGCGGCATCAATCCAGCCCGCCTCATAGGCGATTTCCTCAGGACAGCCGGTCTGCAACCCCTGACGCTCCTGCAGGGTGCGTACGAAATTGCCCGCATCCAGCAGCGAGCCATGGGTGCCGGTGTCCAGCCAGGCATAGCCACGACCCATGGTCTCCACCCGGAGGGCGCCTTCGTCCAGATACATCTGCAACAGATCGGTGATCTCCAGCTCACCACGTGGGCTGGGCGTGACCTGCCGCGCCCGTTCCGGCGCGCTGCCGTCGAGGAAATAGAGCCCCGTCACCGCATAGTTCGACGGCGGCACGGCGGGTTTTTCGATGATCTCGCGGGCGCGACCCTCGGCGTCGAAATCCACCACGCCATAGCGTTCCGGATCCGCCACGTGATAGCCAAAGACGGTGCCGCCGCTGGTCTGCGCATCCGCCGCCGCCAGGAGTTTCGGCAGGCCATGGCCAAAGAACACATTGTCCCCCAGCACCAGCGCCGAGGGGGCGCCATCCAGGAAATCTTCGGCCAGCACAAAGGCCTGCGCCAGACCATCGGGGCTGGGCTGCTCCACATAAGTCAGCTCAATCCCCCATTGGCTGCCATCGCCCAGAAGACGGGTGAACTGCGCCTGATCCTGCGGCGTGGTGATGACGCAGATCTCGCGGATGCCCGCCAGCATCAGCACCGACAAAGGATAGTAGATCATCGGCTTGTCATAGAGCGGCAAAAGCTGTTTGGAGACCGCCATGGTGATCGGATAAAGCCGCGTGCCGGAGCCGCCGGCCAGAATGATGCCCTTGCGGCCCGCGCCGGATGTGCCTGTGGTCATGCCCGCTCTCCCAGATCCTGCAGAATATCCTTCAGCCCGGCCTGCCAGTCCGGGCGTGTAATGCCAAAAGCCCGTTCCAGAGTGCTGCAATCCAGTCGCGAATTCAACGGCCGCGGCGCTGCGGTCGGATAGGCGGAACTGGGGATCTCCGCCACCGCACAAGGGATTGCCGCCTCGGTGAAAATCTCAGCCGCCACCTCGGCCCAGCTGGTCTCCGGCTGGCCTGAAAAATGATAGGTGCCGACTTTCTCCGGGGCCGACTTCAGCTG
Organism: Phaeobacter gallaeciensis DSM 26640; assembly: GCF_000511385.1. Classification (NCBI taxonomy): domain Bacteria; kingdom Pseudomonadati; phylum Pseudomonadota; class Alphaproteobacteria; order Rhodobacterales; family Roseobacteraceae; genus Phaeobacter; species Phaeobacter gallaeciensis. The sequence goes on along the minus strand of NC_023142.1, from coordinate 36,545 downwards.
CTGCGCGATTTCGATACAGGCCTTGGCAATGGCGCGGGCTGGTGTGGGCGCGCCAACCTGATCCGCCACAACACGCATCCGATCCCGCGAGCGCCCCAGCCGCAGCATGGTCTTGACGAAATTATTCCCATGCGCCGACACCACCCAGGAGGTGCGCAGGATCACATAGGCGCCCCCGGCCAGACGCACGGCCGCTTCGCCAACCTGTTTGGAGCGCCCATAGGCATTCAGCGGCGCCACCGGCTCATTCGGATGCCAGGGGCTGCTGCCCTTGCCGTCAAAAACATAATCAGTGGAGAGGGTGACAAAGGGAATGCCCAATGCGGCACAGGTTTCCGCCATGACACCAGGGGTGCTGCCATTGATCACTGTGGCCAGCTCTTCTTCGGCTTCGGCCCGGTCCACAGCCGTATAGGCGGCGGCATTGATCACAGCCGCAGGCGCATGGGTCCGGATTGCCGCAGCACAGGCCGCAGGGGCCGTCAGATCTGCCTCATTGCGGCTCAGACAGGTGACCTCTTCATAAGCCGCCAACTCCCGCGCCACCTGGCCGGTCTTGCCAAAAACAAGGATCATATGCGGCTCCTTTTACGCCATAGGTACAAGGCCAGCGCCCAGATACCCAGTTCCAGAACAAAGGTCCAATGCGGCAGGTAACAGGAGCCGGTGGCTCTCAGGCATCAGCCGCGCCAGCACATAGCCCGATGGCAGATGCGCTGTCAGCATCAGGACAACGACCCCATAGAAGAAACAGCCCGGCGGCGCGCCGGGCGCGCCTGACCTTCCCCCCGGGAAGGCGCCTTGCACCTTCCCAAGGTCAGACACGCCCTATGTGACCGGTTGCAGATCACGCCTTGACCCCCAGCCGCTGGCCGACGCCGTCGCGGGTTTGCAGGGCCTGCCACCAGGCCTCATTGTCCAGATACCATTGCACCGTGCGCGCCAGACCTTCCTCCACGGTGACACTGGGCCGCCAGCCAAGTTCGTCGCGGATGCGGGCGGGGTCGATGGCGTAGCGCGCATCATGGCCCGGGCGGTCGGTGACAAATGTGATCTGGTCCTTGTAAGATCCCCCGTCACCCCGGGGCCGTTTCTCGTCAAGGATCGCACAGAGCGTCTCGACCAGCTCCAGATTGCTGCGCTCATTCTCACCGCCGATATTGTAGCTGCGCCCCACGCGCCCCTTGGAGACCACCAAGAGCAGCGCATCGGCGTGATCCTCCACATAGAGCCAGTCGCGCACATTGGAGCCATCGCCGTAGATCGGCAGCGCTTTGCCCGCCAGCGCATTGAGGATCACCACCGGGATCAGCTTTTCCGGGAAATGATAGGGGCCGTAATTGTTGGAACAATTGGTCAGCACCACCGGCAGGCCGTAGGTCTCACCCCATGCGCGTACCAGATGATCGCTGGCGGCCTTGCTGGCGGAATAGGGCGAGCGCGGATCATAGCCTGTCTCTTCGGTGAACATCACATTCGGATCAGCAGGCAGGCTGCCATAGACCTCATCGGTGGAGATATGATGGAAGCGAAACCCCTCCGGACGCCCCGCCTCGGCCCAGTATTTCCGCGCCGCCTCCAGCATCTGATAGGTGCCGGTGATATTGGTCTCGATGAAATCCCCCGGCCCGTCGATGGAGCGGTCCACATGGCTTTCTGCGGCCAGATGCATCACCGCATCCGGGCGATGGCGGGCAAAAATAGTGTCTAATGCGGCGCGATCGCGGATATCGGCCTGTTCAAAGGCATAGAGCGGGCTGTCTGCCACATCCGCCACATTGTCCAGACAGGCCGCGTAGGTCAGCGCATCCAGATTGACCACCTGATGGCCGCGCGCCACCGCCAATCGGACGACAGCCGAGCCGATGAACCCAGCGCCACCTGTTACCAGTAGTTTCATCTGTTATCCTTCCCACACGAAGGGGCTGTTGAAGTCTTCAAACCGGGGCGCTCTGGTATCCTTGTCCGACAGCACCGGCGTGCCGTCAAAGCCCCACTCGATGCCGCAGCTGTCCCAGACCACCCCGCCATCACAGTCCGGCGCGTAGTAATCATTGCATTTATACAGAACTTCGGTGCCCGGCGCGCGGGTGATGAAGCCATGCAGGAACCCCGCCGGGATCAACAGCTGCTTGCCGTTCTGTGCACTGAGTTCGATACCAAACCACTGACCATATGTGGGTGACCCTTTGCGAATATCCACCGCCACATCAAACAGCGCCCCCTGACCACAGCGCACCAGCTTGGCCTGGGCATGGGGTGGCGCCTGAAAATGCAGCCCGCGCAGGGTGCCCACCTCCATCGACAGCGAATGATTGTCCTGCACGAAATCGAAATCCAGCCCCGCCTCGGCCATCCGCGCCCGGTTCCAGCATTCGGAGAAGAACCCCCGCGCATCGCCAAACCGCGCCGGTGTCAGCACCTTCACCCCTGGCAAGCCCGTGTCTTCAATCTGCATGTCCTCTCCCCCCGATCTGCTGCCGTGGTCCTGTCTTCTGTCCTAACGCCCAGACGCGCGTGACGCCACGGGAAAGGCACATTTTGCCTGCGGCTCTGCTCTGCATGGGTTAAACAATGCGACGACATATGATTTCATGAGAAATTAAACCTATCTCCGCGACACCCTGCTAGGCTGCCCGGAACCACAGATAAAACCGAAGGATACGAAAATGCCAACCTATCAGGATTACCGGGCGCTTCTGGTGGGCGGGGCCGACGGCTGGCATGAAGGTGGCGATGTCATTCGCTATCACTTTCTTTCTTCGGTACCGGACTATTACGACTATGATCCGGATTTTGGCGATTATGACGTCGGCGGAGAATACCTCCCCGAAGGCGCCACGGTGAATATGGACCCCGCCGAGCGACAGATGATGCTGCAGGCGGTAACGGCCTGGAATGAGGTCGCCAGTCTGAACCTGACCCCGGCCCGGGGCGGGGTGGCGGATCTGACCTTTGCCAGCGCGCATTTTGCGGATGCCGGGCTGTTTGGCTTCATCACCGATTTCCCTGCGCCTGCGGACCTGGGCACCACCCCCTCAGACGCGGGGGATCTCTGGCTCAACAACAGCAACCCCAATCAATATGTGCCGGGCATCGGGCCGGTACTGGGTCATACCAGCTGGAACACCTATCTGCACGAGCTGGGCCATGCGCTGGGGCTGCATCACCCCAACGAGATGCCCGAAAATCCCGAGACCCCTGGCCAATTCACAGTGATGTCTTACCTGCCGCACCCCGGTGAAGCGGATCTGGACACGGAGGCGCAGGGCTGGGCACTGACACCGATGCTCTGGGATATTCAGGCGATGCAGGCGCTTTATGGCGCCAATACGGACACCCGCACTGATGCCACGGTCTATCTGGGCGATGGTGACGGGCGCGGCACCCTGGCCTATCAATATGGCGCGGATGGCATGACCGTGCGGGGCGGCGACGGCGTGGCGCGCAACGTGAGCCTCACCATCTGGGATGCCGGCGGGCAGGATCTGATTGATGCCTCCGATGTGGCCAGCAACAGCCGGATCGATCTGCGGCCCGGGCAGTACTCCAGCATCGGCGCGCTGGAAAACAATGTCGCCATGGCCGCCGCCGTGCGGGCGGAGGGCCGTACCCTGAACCTGATCGAAGACGCCTGGGGCGGGGCCGGCCATGACCATCTGATCGGCAATGGAGCCGCCAATGCGCTGGTCGGCGGGTCAGGTCGCGACACGCTGGCAGGGGCGCGCGGCGGAGATGAATTGAGCGGCGGTCAGGGCAGCGACCGGCTGCAAGGCGGCAAGGGCCATGACGCGCTGGAGGGCGGGCGCGGACGCGACACGCTGAAAGGTGGCGCCGGACAAGACAGGCTGGACGGTGGCAACGGCAATGACCGTATGGCTGGCGGGCGCGGCGCGGATGTCTTCGTGTTCTCGCAAGGGGCCGATGTGGTGATCGATTTTCAGCGCGACGACCGCCTTGATATGCGGGCCACCACCGGGATCTCGGATTTTGCCGATCTGCGCAATGATCACCTTGAGATCCGAGGCACAGATCTGGTGATCCGGGATGATAACGGCTGGTCGCTGACCCTGCAGGACACGGCGTTTGACGCTCTCATGGCGGATGACTTTCTGTTTTGAGGGCGCTGCCAGTTCCTGCCTCACTGGTCTGATCTGAGCCCGGCACATCTTCCAGACCGGCCCCGAAATCAGAAGATGAAATCATCCGCGCTCAGCTCTGTAGCGATCTGATCCAGCAGCAGGATCTGGCCTGCGCCGGTCTGGATCAGCGTATGATCTCCCTGCTGGTGCAGGATGAGATCCCCCATATCCTCAGCAATGCCCGCCCGCGCCAGCCGCCCCAAATGGATCACATCCTCGCCTTGGGTGAAATCCCGAATCCGGTCAGAGCCATGGCCGCGCCCGAAGACAAAGACATCCGCGCCTGCGCCGCCAGTCAGCGTGTCATGACCGCCGCCGCCATCCAGCAGATCGTTGCCTTTCTGACCAAACAGCTTGTCCCGACCGCTCTGCCCCAGCAGGCGATCCCCCTGGGCACCGCCGCGCAACAGATCGTTCTCCCCGCCGCCGCGCAGCAGATCTGCATCGGCGCCACCCAGCAGCCGGTCCCCGCCGCGCCCGCCATCCAGCGTGTCGCGACCAAGGCCACCCACCAGCAGATCGCGCGCATCCTGCCCCAGCAGCACGTCATTGCCCGCCTGCCCCCGCAGCCGGTCCACTCCCTTGCCACCGATCAGCCGGTCATGCCCGTCATCCCCCCAGAGACTGTCGCGCCCGTCGCCGCCCAGCAGCGTATCATTGCCGCCCAGACCGTTGATCTGATCGCCAGCACTGCGCGCGGTGATCCGGTCGGAACTGCCGCTGCCATAGCGCATCGGATCCGGGGCTTCGGCTGGTGGCAGCATCCGGTCGGCAAAGACAAAGCCATCCGCAAAGAGATCAGCCGCATCCAGACTGTCGCCATCGCGGCTTTGCACCACAACTTCGGTGCGGCTGCCATCCGCCGCCTGATGGGTGAGCGTGGCGCCATCGCTGCGGCTGCGGATCTGCAGCCCCTCAAGACTGCGCAAGCCGTCAAACCCCGACAGATCCAAACTGTCCTGACCGGCCTCGAAATCGGTGATGCGCAGGCTGCCACTGCGCCCCTCCTCGGCGGGGCGCAGCACAAAGACGTCCGCCCCCGCACCGCCGCTCAGCACCGACCCGATGCCACCGGCCAGCACATCAGCGCCGCCCGTGCCGCTGATCCGGCCGCCTGCGGTGGTGACCACATCGCCCAGCTCTGCCAGCGACAGGGTGAACTGCGACAACCCCTCGGCACTGCCGGAGCTGGCAAAGATCTGCAGATCCTCCCCGACCACCGCCGCGGCCAGCGCGGTGACATTCTCCAGCCCCAGCCCGGCATCCTCAGTGCCGCGGGCATGGGCGAGGCTCTGGACATGCACCAGCTGGCCCTCGGGCAGGATCCGAAACAGCGCCAGCCCGTCGTCGCTACCCGCCGCCAGCACCAGCATCTCGCCTGCGACCTCGACCACCTCCAGCGCGGTGACCCCACCAAAGCGGGTGGCGGCGGTGTCCAGCACATGGTCGCGCAGGCTCATCTGACCATTGGCCGCCAGCGCAATCAGGCTGAGCGAACCGCTGCCCGCCGCCGCAACCACCACCCAGCCGCTGCCAAAGGCGGTGAAGCTTTCCAGCGCGGTGGGCTCCGCCAGTCCCAGCCCGTCCGCCGCCCCCAGACGGTCCGCCACGCTCAGCGCGCCAGTGGCAGCATCCACCCGGTAGCTCTGCACCCCCTGGTCGATCCGATCCGCCAGCAAAAGCACCTGCGCGCCGCCGCCCAGATCGGCCAGCTCCAGCGCCACCGCACCGGGGCGCGCATAGGCGGACGCATCGCCCCGGGTGGCGACCTCTGCCGTTACTGCACCGCTGGCAGTCAACTGCCAGCCGCTCAGATGGCCGTTGGCCAGACCGTAGACCACCGATCCGCCACCGCTCAGATCCCCTGCCACTGTCGCCGCCAGCCCCGCCGCTGTCGCTCCCGGCAGGCTGTCGCTCTGCTGTGCCGACAGCTGACCATTGCCGCCAATCTGGTGAAACGTGAGACCGCTGCGGGTGCTGCCATCAACCAGCAGACGTGTTTCACCGCCGATCTCGGCCAGGGTTGCCTCGCCCCCTGCCAGCCCCAATCCACGGTGATAGACCGCATCGCGCAACACCGGAGCGCCGCTGCCCAGCCCATAGCTGGCAATGCCGCCATTGAGCCCGCTCACCGCAAATAATTGCACCGCGCCATTGGCCCCCTGATGGAGTTCCAGATCCCGCAGATCGCTGTCCAGCAGCTGATCATTGGCCCCGAACCGTCCTGCAAACCGTAGATCCATCCTGCTGCTCCCGCGCTGTGTCATCACCCGACCCGCGGGGGCGATTGCCCGGGGTCAGGATCAACCCTCACGGGCAGGCGCGGCGGCAGGGCGGACGGAAATGGGGCAGAAACGCGGAGATTGTTTACATATTGAAGACAATCCCTGTGGTTCAGCCACGGGGAAACAATCCCCCGCGCCTGACCTGCCCAGATGGTGCAGAGGTGTTGCGCAGGCGGCGCGCGCGCTCTTAGGGGGTGGGTGATGTGGTTGCGGCAGGATGGCGCCATCCCCCCGTGATCAGGAGCCGCCAGAATGTCAGAGAGTTTGCCACAGACCCTGCCCGAAACCTCGCCCCGCCTTGCCCTGCCCTATCTGATGCCCGCACAGGCGCAGAAACATGTGACCCATAATGAGGCGCTGCGCATGCTGGATGCGCTGGTGCAGCTGCGCCTTGAAGCGTTTGATGCCACCACCCCGCCCGCAACCCCTGCCGAGGGCGCCGCCTATGGGCTGGCCGACAGCCCCGCGGATGCCTGGGCCGGTCAGGGTGGCCGTCTGGCGATCTGGCAGGAGGCCGCCTGGCAGTTTCTGACACCGCAGCCGGGCTGGCGCGCCTGGGTGCCCGCGGATCAGGCGCTGCGGGTCTGGAATGGCACCGCCTGGGGGCTGCCGCCCCTGACCGGCGACCGGCTGGAACGTTTGGGCATCGCCACTGACGCCGATGCCAGCAACCGGTTGTCCCTGCGCAGCCCCGCCAGCCTGCTCAGCCATGATGGCGGCGGCCACCAGCTGAAGATCAACAAGGCCACAGACAGCGACACCGCCAGCCTGCTGTTTCAATCCAACTGGGCGGGCCATGCGGAGATAGGGCTGGCGGGCAATACCGATTTCACCGTGAAACTCTCGCCCGATGGCAGCAGCTGGGACGCCGCCATGGTGTTGAAATCCGCCAATGGGCGCGCAGGCTTTGGCACCTATGATCCCGGCGCCCGTCTGGAGGTGCAGGGCGATGACAGCACGCTTCTGGCGCTGACTGCCACGGGCAGCGCGCAGGATTACCTGACCGCCGGCGATGGCAGCGGCGCGATGTTCCGGCTGAGCCAGAATGGCAATGGCTATTGCGATGGCGCCTGGAGCGGCGGTGGCGCGGATTATGCGGAGTTTTTCGAATGGCTGGATGGCAACCCGGAGGGGGAAGACCGGCGCGGGATCTCCGTGGTGCTGGAGGGCGACCGGATCCGCGCCGCCCAGCCCGGCGAGACACCAATGGGGGTGATCTCCACCACCCCGTCCATTCTGGGCAATGATGATGGCGGGCGCTGGCAGGGCCGCAGCCTGCGCGATGGCTTTGGCGCGATCCTGCGCGATACCGGCGGCGCGCCCTGCCTCAACCCGGCCTATGACCCCACCTGCCCCTATCGCAGCCGGGCTGAGCGGGTGGAATGGGATATGGTCGGGCTGCTGGGCCGGTTGCGCCTGCGTGCAGGCCAGCCCACCGATCCCCGCTGGATCCGCCTGCGCGCTGTACCTGCCGGCAAAACCACCCCGCCCGAAGGTCTGGAAGACTGGCTGATCCGCTAGAGATCAGGACCCAACCGTCACTTGCGGGCGTAGATATCCTCATAGCGGATGATGTCATCCTCGCCGAGGTAACTGCCGGTCTGCACCTCGATAAGGACCATCGGCACTTTGCCGGGGTTCTCCATCCGGTGCACCGCACCAAGGGGGATATAGACCGACTGGTTTTCGCTCACCAGCTGCACGCTGTCATCCACCGTCACCTTGGCGGTGCCTTCCACCACGATCCAATGTTCCGACCGGTGATGGTGGCTTTGCAGGCTGAGCGCCGCGCCGGGATGCACATGGATACGTTTCACCTGGAACCGCTCGCCCACCACAAGGCTCTCGAACCAGCCCCAGGGGCGGTGATCCTTGGGAAAGGCCTCGGCCTGGCGGACGGATTGTGCCTTCAGCGCGCTGACCGCCTGTTTGACGTCCTGCGCGCGGGAGGCATCGGCCACCAGCACCGCATCCGGCATCGCCACCGCAATCACATCCTTCAGCCCGATACCCACGACTTCCAGCCCGTCATCTTCCGAGCGCAGCAGGCTGTTGCGGCACTCAATGGCGGTGGCGCGCCCCTGGGTGACAATGCCATCGCCATCAGGGCCGCTTTCACGCCAGACCGCATCCCAGCCACCGAGATCGGACCAGCCGCCCGCATAGGGCACCACCGCGAGGTTATCGGCCCGCTCCATCACCGCGTAGTCGATGGAGATATCCGCCGCCCCGTCCCAGGCGTCCGGGTCCAGCCGCAAAAAGCCGAGATCCGGCGCGCCCTTGTCCACCGCCCCCTGCACCGGCGCCATCAGATCCGGCGCATGGGCCTCAAAGGCGGCGATGATGGCTTTGACCGAGAACAGGAAGATGCCCGCGTTCCACAGGAACTGCCCGGAGGCCAGCATCTCCTCGGCGGTGGCGAGATCCGGTTTCTCGACAAACCGTTTGAGCCCGATCACCTGCGGTGTGAAATCACCGGGGTCGCCATCCAGTTCGAGATAGCCATAGCCAGTTTCGGCCCGGTCCGGCTTGATCCCGAAGGTGACCAGCTGGCCTGCGCGCGCCGCCGGTTCAGCCGCTGCCACCGCCGCGCGGAAGGCCGCCGCATCGGGCACCACATGATCCGAGGGCGCCACCAGCATCAGCCCGTCAGGATCACGCGCCCGCAGCCAAAGCGCCGCCGCCAGCACCGCAGGGGCGGTGTTGCGCCCGGCCGGCTCAATCAGGATGGCGCCCGGATCAATGCCCGCCTCCGCCAGCTGTTCGGTGACGATGAAACGGAAATCCGAATTGGTCAGCACCATCGGGGCGGCAAACCCCTCGCCCGACAGGCGCAGGGCGGAGGCCTGAAACAGCGTGGTCTCCCCCACCAGAGGGACAAATTGCTTTGGATAGCTCTTGCGCGAGAGCGGCCAGAGCCGCGTGCCGGAGCCACCGCACAGAAGAATGGGGGTGATCATGAGCTGTCCCTTTCCGACCGGTCCCTGGGTCTTAGCCTGACCCGTTTGAGGCAAATGTCTGTCCGGTTTCTGGGCCATCTGCCAGTTTTTTCACTGTCTTTTCTGAGCCTTTTTTGCGGCGATGGCCAGTGGCTTGGTTATTTGCTGCGCAACCGCTCCGGGTCCTGCTCAAGATACCACGCGTAAGTCTGGGCGATCCCGTCGCGCAGGGCGATTTCCGCCTGCCAGCCCAGACGCGCCAGCCGTGAGACATCCATCAGCTTGCGCGGGGTGCCGTCGGGCTGGTCGGGATTGGTGCGGATCTCGCCCTCAAAGCCCACCACCCCGGCCACCATCTGCGCCAGCTCCAGGATTGAGATATCCTGCCCGCAGCCCACGTTGATATGGCTCAGCATCGGGCTGGTTTCACGCCGGTAGGTCGCCGGGTCCAGATCCAGCACAAACAGCGAGGCCGCCGCCATGTCATCCACATGCAGGAATTCGCGCCGGGGCGTACCGGTGCCCCAGATCGTCACATGATCATCCCCGGCCCGCGCCGCCGCATCAAAGCGGCGAATGAGCGCCGGCAGAACATGGCTGTTTTCAGGGTGAAAATTATCCCCCGGCCCATAAAGATTGGTCGGCATCACCGAGCGGTAGTCGCGGCCATATTGGCGGTTGTAGCTTTCACAGAGCTTGATGCCGGCGATCTTGGCAATGGCATAAGGCTCATTGGTGGCCTCCAGCACATCTGTCAGCAGCGCCGCTTCGGCCATCGGCTGCGGGGCGTGTTTGGGGTAGATGCAGCTGGATCCCAGCTGCAACAGCCGCTCAACGCCCTCTTGATGGGCGGCATGGATCACATTGCATTCCATCATCAGGTTTTCGTAGATGAACTCTGCCGGATAGGCGTTGTTGGCATGAATGCCGCCCACTTTGGCCGCCGCCAACACCACCTGATCGGGTTTTTCAGCGGCGAAAAATGCCTGCACCGCCGCCTGATTGGTCAGATCCAGTTCGGCGCTGGTCCGGGTGACCAACTCAATGTCTGCCCCCGCATCCTGACGCGCCTGCAAGCGGCGCAGGATGGCACCACCCACCATGCCACGATGGCCGGCCACATAGATTTTCACAGCGCTGGTGCCCATGGTCTCAGCCCTCTGTGCTGACCGGCAGATCCATGCCGTGGTCTTTCAGCAGGGCGTGGCGGCGGGCGGTTTTGAGGTCTTCGCGCACCATTTCGGCACACATCTCTTGGGTGGTGATTTCCGGCTCCCAGCCCAGTTGCTCCTTCGCCTTTGACGGATCACCCAGCAGCGTCTCCACCTCGGCGGGGCGGAAATAGCGCGGATCAATGCGCAGCACCACATCGCCCACTTTCAGCGCCGGGGCCATATCACCCTCAATCGCGGTCACCGTGGCAATTTCCTCCACACCTTCGCCTGAAAACGCCAGCGTCAGCCCCAGCTCCTGCGCCGACCAGGTGATGAACTGGCGCACCGAATATTGCTTGCCGGTGGCAATCACAAAATCCTCAGGCGCCTGCTGTTGCAGCATCATCCACTGCATGCGCACGTAATCCATCGCATGGCCCCAGTCGCGCAACGCGTCGATATTGCCCATATGGAGACAGTCCTCGAGGCCTTGCGCGATATTGGCCAGGCCGCGGGTGATCTTGCGCGTCACAAAGGTCTCCCCCCGACGCGGGCTCTCGTGGTTGAACAGGATACCGTTGCAGGCATACATGCCATAGGCCTCGCGGTAGTTGACCGTGATCCAGTAGGAATAGAGCTTGGCCACCGCATAGGGGCTGCGCGGATAAAACGGCGTGGTCTCGCGCTGCGGGGTTTCCTGCACCAGACCATAGAGCTCAGACGTGGAGGCCTGATAGAAGCGGGTTTTCTTCTCCAGCCCCAGAAAGCGGATCGCCTCCAGCAGGCGCAGGGTGCCGATGCCATCCACATCGGCGGTATATTCCGGCGCCTCAAAACTGACCGCCACATGGGACTGCGCGCCGAGGTTATAGACCTCATCCGGCTCAATCTCGCTCAGCAGCCGGGTCAGGTTGGAGGTGTCGGTCAGATCGCCGTAATGCAGTTTGAACCGGGCATGATCCACATGCGGATCCTGATAGATGTGATCCACCCGCTGGGTGTTGAACGACGACGCCCGCCGCTTCAACCCATGCACCTCATAGCCCTTCTCAAGAAGAAACTCCGCAAGGTAGGACCCATCCTGACCCGTTACTCCGGTGATGAGGGCTTTTTTCATCTGCTATCCTTAAATCTTATGCGGTCGGCCGCGTCTTGGCATCTTGGCGCGAGGTGACCTCAGCTTAAAACATGTTGCAGCGGAGTGGCAGCTGGTTTTGCCCCCGTGCCCCCCGCGCGCACCGCCAAACCCGACCGGGATCCGGGTCGAGGTCTGGGCGGAGTGCCAGGCCATCAGCTTTCGCGGAAGGCCCGGTTGAGATAATCGGTGAAGGGCTGCAACAGATAGGCAAAAGGCGTGCGGCTGTTGGTCTGGATGAAGGTCTCCACCGGCATCCCCGGCACCAGCACATTGCCCTCGGGCAGGCGGGCGGCCTCGCCCTTGTTCAGCCGCACCTCCACCACGTAGTAGCTGCGCCCGGTCTGCGGATCGACAAAGGAATCCGCCGAGATCGTGCTCACCGAGCCAAACAGCGTCGGCGTGGTGCGCTGGTTGAAACTGGAGAAATTCAGGCTGACCTTCTGATTGAGATAGACCTGATCAATATCCGAGGGCGCCACCTGCGCCGAAATCACCAGAGGCTGGCTCTGCGGGATCAGATACATCAGCGGATCCGCCGCCCGGATCACCGATTTGCGGGCAAAGACATTGAGGTCATAGACCACCCCCGCCACCGGCGCGCGCACCTCCAGCCGGGACAGCCGCTGCAGGATCACATTGCGTCGCTCGATCAGCTCCAGCTCACGCACCTGAAGGTCACGCAGGGTGGTGATCGCCTCTTCGCGCCGCGCGCTTTTCTGGTTGAGGATCTCCAGCCCCAGTTCGGTGACCTGTCCTTCGGCCTGGGCCTTCTGGGCGGTCAACGCCCCGGCCTGACCGCGCAGCCGGGACTGTTCGCGCTGCAGGGACAGCACCCGGCTGGACTGCGCCAGCCCCTGCGACAGCAGGCTCTGCTGGTTTTCCAGTTCCTTGCCGATCAACACCAATTGTTCCTGCAAGGCCGATTGCTGTGCCTCGATGCCGTCGATCTGGCTCTGGATCTGGCCGATACGTTCCTGCAGGCGGCTGATGCGGGCCCGCAGATTGACCAGACGCGCCTCAAACAGGCGTTTCTGCCCGTCAATCAGCTCTTCGGTCTGCACATGGGTGCCCTTCAGTTCAAACAGCAGCTCGGCAAAAGTGATCTCCTCGGCCTCATCCCGTTCGGCGCTATAGCGGCTACGCCGGGCCAGGGTTTCGGCCAGCTGGCCTTCGACAATCTGACGGTCGGCCAACAACTCCGACGGCTCCAGACGCAGCAGCAGCGCGTCTTCCTCAACCAGATCGCCCTCGCTCACCAGCACCTCATCGACAACACCGCCATAGGGGTGCTGCACCACCTGCCGGTTCTGCTCCACCTTGATGGAGCCGGAGGCAATCACCGCGCCGGAGATTTCTGCCGTGGCGGCCCATTGGCCAAGACCGCCGACCAGCAGACCCATTGCCAGCAACCCGGCAATGGTCAGCCCCCGGATCGGGTAGGATTTGGATGTATCGCTCATGATTTTGCCTCTGCCTGCTTTGGGGCTGGCTGTTTCTGGGGGGGCGTGGATTGCGCCGCTGTAGACGGGGGCGGTGTCGTTGCGGACGGGGCAGCAGCCTGTTGCTGAGCGGCCTTTTTCTGCGCCACCTGCGGGTTCTGCAAATGCTCCCCAAGCACCGCGTCCTTGGGGCCAAAGGCGCGCTGGGTGCCATTGTCCAGGATCAGGATCAGGTCACAAAGCTGAATCGCCGCCGGACGATGCGCCATGATAATCACCGCGCGCCCGTCCTTCTTGGCGTGGGAGACCGCCAGGTTCAGCGCCTGGCTGCCCTCATTGTCGAGATTCGAATTCGGCTCATCCAGCACCAGCAGCACCGGATCGCCATAAAGCGCACGCGCCAGTCCGATACGCTGCACCTGCCCGCCCGACAGCCGGTTGCTGGCCACCCGCACCGGCGTGTCATAGCCCTGCGGCAGGGTCAGGATCATATCATGCACCGCCGCCTTGCGGGCAGCCGCTACCACCTGATCCGGATCCGGCATCATCGACAGGCGGGCAATGTTTTCGGCAATGGTGCCATCAAACAGCGTCACCTGCTGCGGCAGATAGCCGATATAGCTGCCCAGATCATCCATGTCATATTGATTGAGCGCCGCCCCATCGAGCCGGATCTTGCCCGAGACCGGATGCCAGACACCGATCAGCGCCCGTGCCAGCGAGGATTTCCCCGCCCCAGAGGCGCCGATCACCCCCAAGGCCTGGCCGGGCTGGATATTGAAGTTCAGCCCCTGCAAGGCTGGCTTGGCCACCTGCCCCGGTGCCACCGGCGGCACCAGAGCCACGCCCTGCACCTCCAGCTTGGCCGCCGGGCGCGCCAGTTTCATCGGCGCCGGGCGTTCCGGGGTTTCGGTCAGCATCTGCGCCAGACGCTCCTGCGCCTGCATGGCCCGCTGCACCAGCGCCCATTGACCAATCAGCGTCTCGATCGGGGCCAGCGCCCGCCCCATGATGATCGACGAGGCAATCATCACCCCGGGCGTCAGCCCTTCGGTCAGCACCAGATAGGCGCCCGTGCCCAACATCGCCGATTGCAGCGCCAGTCGGAAGGTGCGGGTGGCCGTGCTGAACCCACCGGTCATATCCGCCGCACTCAGCTCGGACCCCACCGCCTGACTGCGCAGCATCCGCCATTTGGCAAAGGCCGCGCGGCGCATCCCCAGCCCCTGGATCAGCTCCGCATTGTTGCGCATCCCGTCAGAAACCTGATGCGCCGAGGCCGCCATCATACTGGCGTTTTCCACTGCGGCCTTGGAGATCATCTGATTGGCCAGCGCAAAGACCACCAGCACCGCGCCCCCGATCAGCGCCAGAAGCCCCAGCAGCGGATGGAAAATCGCAATCAACCCCAGGAACAGCGGCGTCCAGGGCAGATCAAAGAACGCCGAGACGATAGGGGAAGACAGCGCCTTTTGCATCGCTTCCAGATCCCGCAGCCCCACTTTGGCGATGTCGTCATTAAACCCCGCCGCCGATTTGTCCTGCACCGCGTTGAACACCCGGGTTTCCAGCTGATCATGGAACCGCGCCCCGACCCGCGCCAGGATCCGGCCGCGCACATAGTCCAGCACCCCCATGATCAGGAACAGGAACCCTGCCAGCACCGTCAGCGCCACCAGCGTCTCCAGCGAGCGGCTGCCCAGCACCCGGTCATAGACCTGCATCATATAGAGCGGGCTGGTCAGCATCAGCAGATTGGCAAAGAAGCTGAACACGCCAATCAGCCAGAAGGCACCGCGATTGCCCTTACGGGCCTTGCGGATCTCCCCCAGCCCGGGCTTGTGCCCGGATCCTGAATGCTGTGCAGAGGTGCGTGCCATGACATGTTGCCTTTGTCGGGGTCACCCGGAGGGGCAACCGAAAGTAAGAAGACCGAGAGACCCGACCACCCGCAACAGAGATCTGGACAGGCTGGACCGGGGTCAGGGGCGGATATGCCCGGACAGGCCCGGATGCACAATGGCTCCCTGCGGCCCCGACGTCCGGACATCTTTGACAGGGTCAAAAGCACAGCCGTCAGAGGCTTGTCAAACAGCTCCCTCCGCCCCCGCAACAATAGCCGGCAGGCGCGGCGGCACCGCATCACCCGCCAGACTCAAAACCAAGATCAAAAGTCAGGCTCAGAACTGGCCCGCAACTGACCCCGCATCTGCCGCCGCCATCGGCAGACCCTCGCCCCTCCATCGGCGGGCACCCCCGCCACAGAGCCGCGCAAACCCCGCCGCTCCGCCCTGCTCAGATTGACATCCGCCCCCCCCTTCGCTAAGGCCCGACAGCGCATTCGGCACCTGCCGACCAAACTGGAGCAAGCCCTTATCATGTCACAGGTTTCCTCTCAGCCCTCCGGCAGCAGAACCGTTGCCGAGACCGCGTTCGAAGCCCGGTTTTCGCCCCGGCTGGTGGCGGCAGAGACCTATCACGATCCCAATGACGTGATCCTGTTCATGCATATCCCCAAGACCGCGGGCATGTCGGTGGGCAAGGCGCTGCAGGCGGCCTTTGACATCTTTCACCCGGTCTCCTGGGAGAACACCAACCAGTCTTTCCGCAACAAGACGCGCAAGGCGCTTTACCGGCGCAGCGATGAGGCCAACCCCTGCCGTCAGGTGCTGATGGGGCATTTCGCCTGGTCTGACGTGATGTACTGGCGCCATCAGGAGCTGCCGCTCAAATGTGCCACCATCATCCGCGACCCGCTGGACCGCTTTGTCTCCAACTACCGCTACAACACCTCCGACAAACACCCCCAGCACGAGAGCTTCGCCGCGCGCTATCCGACGCTGGAATCCTATGCCCGCGTGCTGCCCTATGATTACCAGCTGTCGCTGATGACCGGGGCCTTCTACTCCTTTGACCACGCGCTGGAGAAACTGAACGCCGCCTACAGCTTTATTGGCGTGACCGAACATCTGGGCGCCTCGCTGCAGCATTTCCGCCGCAGCCATGGGCTGGCGGAGCTGACGGAGCATCGCGAGAACACCGGCAGCAAGGCCAAAGCCGCCGAGGACATCCCCGATGCGGTGCGCAATCTGGTGGGCGAGAAAAGCCGCAACGACGCCCGGCTGCATCAGCTGGTGAGCCGCTGCTACGGCTGAGCCGCCGCGCCCCCCTGCCTGAAACCCAGCCTCAAACCCCGCCTGAAACCTCCGCCTGAAACCCCTGCCGGAAGTCCCCCCTCCCCGATTCCATACCGATTCCACCCACCTGCTGCGGACGGGTACAGCCCTGCGTTCTGAGGCGGAGATTCTCTGGCCGCCGCCCTGCCCCTACGTCAGATTTGACCGGTTTCAGCGGGATTTTCCCCGCCTCTGGGCTCTACCACCTTCATACATCGAAGGGAGTAGTGTGGAGAAAGTGAAACTTTGAGCAGAACAGAGCGCAACAAGGAACAAAAAAAGCGGATTAATTTAAATCAAACCCTTATTCTCGCGAATGAGAAGTGAAAGAAATCGCACCGCTCTTTTAAAACGCCGGGACGGAATGTTGAAAAATGAAAACCCGGTTTGGCCAGGGTGGCAAAAACCACACACCTCCCGGGAGAAGGAATGCCATGGGTCAGGTATTCCCCACCTCTTTAAGATGTATTAAGAAAGAGTTAACAAAATGCGCAACCGCTTCGCAAAACGTCAAGTTTACCGGCGAAATCGCACATTAATCCGCCATAGCTCCCGCAGGTCCGCCGCAACGCACCCCAGTCGGGCAAAAACTTTGCAAAAAGACTCCGCCTTTTCAACCCCTAAAATGGGTAAACTCGCTGCAGGCCGCCCGTTTCCCACATAGGGACAGCGTGGCACGCAGGGCACGATTTCGACATCCCTGCAATTCCTGCGCCCCCGAATGCAAGTTTCCTTGACAATAGACACCCATCCAGAGAGACAGAGAGCGGTAAAACCTTTGCGGGCATAAGGCAGGCGCGTTTGTTCGCAGAAATCGACGAGCATTACTACGGAGTAGAAAATGGCTGACATTAAGATTCTCAACGCTGATGAGCTGATCGGCACCACAGGGGATGACGCCATCACCCTGAATGAAGCTTTTGGCACAACCGATGTGACATCTGTTGAGGGCAATGGTGGTACTGACGTACTGGCCCTGGCGGACGAGACCGGCAATGGTATCCTTGATTTCGACGGCGCAGGTGAACTCACCTACAATGACACCACCAAGACGTGGACCCTCGACAAAAACGCCGGTACTGCTGGCGGTCTGACAGCAACCAACATTGGGTCCGTTCAATTTGGCAACGGCACTGTTCTGGAAGCTGGCGTGGATTCGTCCGGTGTTGTTGGAAAAACAGCAGCCTCCGGCGCCTCAACCGATCTGGGCACAACAAATGTCGTATCCTACGACTGGAATGACAACGCATCCGCGAACAACTACACTCTGACCACTGACAATACGTTCGCCGCGACATCAATTGTCAGCATCGGCAGCAGCGTTATTGCAGACACTGGCACAAACTTCACCGATGCAAACGGTGCGTTTGAAATCACCAGCGGTACAACTGTTGAATTCACCGCAGACAGCAACGCCATCGCCGGTGCGGGCAATGTTGGCGATACCGTATCGTTTGAATATGACGTTGTTCTGCAAAATGCCGCAGGCGATCAAACAACTGTGAAAATGACCTTCACCGCTGCTGTTCCTTACACTGCGGGCGACGACACCTTTGTTGGTGAAGATGGCACTGCCTATACAGGTGGCGCCGCGCAGGATGGTCTCGCAGGCAATGACACCATCACCGGTGCTGATATGGGTGACTCCCTGACCGGTGGCGATGGCAACGACATGCTGAACGGCCTTGGCGATGTTGACACCCTGGTCGGTGGCGCAGGCGACGACACTCTGCTGGGTGGTGACGGGGGTGACACTCTGAACGAAACAAGCGACGTTAACAACGTGAGCACCGGTCTTGTCGCAGGCAACAACGTTCTGTCTGGCCAAGCTGGTGACGATGCACTTACCGGTGGTGAAGGCAACGACATCCTGCGTGGTGGCGGTGATGACGACGTTCTGTCTGGCGGTAAAGGCAACGACACCCTCTTCGGTGGTAACGGTGACGACGATAACTCCACAGGCTTGTCCGGTGGCGACGGCGCTGATGTCATCAACGGCGGTAAAGGCAACGACCTGCTGCACGGTAATGATGGTTCGGGCTCTGCTGGTGATGCAACCGATGCCGACACCCTGAGCGGGGGCGACGGTAACGACACCCTGAAAGGTGACGGCGGCAATGATGAACTGCGCGGTGGTGCGGGCGACGACTCCCTCGAAGGTGGCGACGGTCGTGACACCCTGTTCACCAGCCTTGGCGACGGTGGTGACGAACTGATTGGCGGCAGCGGCGCGGATACATTTGTGCTGAAGTCCAATGCAGGCAGCTCTGAGATCAAAGACTATGACGCGGGTGAGGATATCCTAGCCTTCGCAGCTTCCGAAGGTTTCGACAGCCTGGCAGACGTGATGGCAGTGGCCTATCAGACCGGTACCGGTGCAAGCGCACAGGTCTTCATCGAGATCGACGCTGACACCACTGTGACACTGAGCGATACATCCGGTGTTACCCTGTCCAGCCTCTCTGGTGCAGAGTTCGACTTCGACTTCGCCTAATTGGCGCTGTCACATGTCTTAGGGAAGGCCCCGCTTTGCGGGGCCTTTTCTTTTGCGCAGATCTGATGATCCGCGCCGCGCGCGCATAAAAAATCCCCCCGCACTCTCTTGCGGAGGGGGGTATCAGATCACTGGTCAGCCTCGGCAGCCTGTGGGAGCCTAAAGCCGGTCCTCCGGGTTCAGCGCATCCAGCGGCAGCTCCCGCGCCGCCCTCTCCGCCTGCGCCCGCGCCTCAAGCTCGGCCAGCACCTCCGGCGTCACCACCGCATCCCCCGCCAGCCCCTCGCCATTGCCCTCTTCGGGATAACGGCTCAGATCGCCGTCAAAGAACATCTCCGGCCCCTGCGGATCATAGCGCGCCGCCAGCCTCCGGTTGATCGCGTCAAACCGCGCCAGAAACGCCGCCGCCTCTGCCCGCGCGGGCATCAGACGGCCATCATCCGGCAGCTCCTGCACCGCCTCGGCAAAGCTTTGGCGCGGATAGCCCCGCTGGCGCAGCCACAACCCCGCCAACAGCTGGCTGCGCGACCAGGCCGCGTTTTCCTGCGGCAGCTCCGGCGGCGGCGTCAGCCCCACCAGATGGTAGAAATCCAGCACCGTATCGCCGCCCACCAGATCGCCACGCTGGAACCGGCGCACGGTGACATTCTCGGCCCCGAACACCTGCTCCCAGCGCGCCAGTTTGGTGGCATAGTCGAAATAGCGCATCATATGCGGCTGAAACTCCGGCAAGCCCTGGATCTGCGCGCCATAAAACTGATAGGCCGCGCGCCCCATCACCACCTGTTTGCGGTGCGACAGCGCCAATGTGTCCTGCCGCCGGAGATAGGCCACCACGCTGATCTCATCGAAATGGGTCAGCAGCTGCCGCCGCAGCGCCTCCAGATCCGCGACATCCATCAGCCAGAACAGCATTTCGCTGGACAGGATACAGTCGCCATGACCGCGATGATCGGCATCCGCCATGCGCCGCTCCAGAAACGGCCAGCGCAATTCGGTGTGCATCCCCGCGCCCATGCCATGGCAGCGCACCAACGGGTTGAAATCCACCCGTGGGCGGGCATGCAGATAGCTCCAGCGGCCCAGGGTCTTGTCGCTCTGCCCCTGTCGCAGCGCGGTCTGCAGCGAAGTCGACCCGGTCTTATGCGAGCCGATATGCAGCCACAGCCGACGGGTCATGCCGGGGCCTTGCCTTTTGTCTTGCGTTTGGCGGCTGGCCGGGGTGTCTCCGTCTCGCTCTGGCTCTGAGGCGCGGTTTTTGCCGCCGCCAGCGCATCACGGTAGAGCCGGTCCAGCACCTCGCGCGCCGAAGGCTCATCCTGCAAGGCCTGCATCCGGGCGCGCTGGCCGGTCTCCACCCCCTCGGCAAAGCCTTCCTCGCGCAACAGCCGCTGCACCACCGTGACGCTGTCACGCACCGCCTGCAGCGGCGACCAGGCCACCAGGGTTTCCGGCGGGCAGATCTCCGCCTGCGCCCCCACGTTGGAACAGATCGGCACGCAGCCGGCCTCGATCGCCTCATAACAGACCAGCGCCAGCCCTTCGTTGGAGGACGGCACCAGAAGGATATCGCTCTCCCCCAGGAGGGCCGGCACATCGGTACCCGCGGCATGCAGATGCACCACATCCGTCAGCCGGTAGCGGGTCAGAAGATGTTCCACCGCGCCGCGATAGGGCCCCTCGCCCACCATATCAAAGCGGAACTCCACGCCGTTGCGCTTGCCCCAGGCGCGCAGCCGCCGGATGATCGACAGCGCCACCACCGGGCGTTTCTGATGCACCATCCGCCCGACAAAGGCGACGCGGCAGCGTTTCTGCCCGGCCTTGATGCGCACCGGCGCCACCTCCGCCCCGCGGCGGCTGTCATCCAGCAAACGTCCCAGCACCAGCTTGCTACCATAGACCCGGAACCGCTCCTTGTAGAAGCGCTCCAGATCGCCGCTGATCACATGGTGATGATCAATGAAATTGCTCCAGACGCCGGAAATCCGCGGATAGCCGCCATCGGCATATTCCACGATATGGGTGCTGTCGAGATTGACCACATGCGGGTGGCGCAGCTTGATCGTGGGCAGCGCGTCATAGAGCGGAACGCAGTGGTGATTGTGAGTGAGGATGATGTTTTCCTGCGCGATCAACTGGCTGACAAAACCGCTGGTCTGGCTGCGCGGCAGATAGCGATCCGTGCGGATCAATTGTAGGCGCGGATCATCGGGCAGCTTGGCCAGCAGTCGTTCAGGGCCTTCCTGACCAACCATGACAAACACCCGTAATCCCGCATCCAGCGCCCATTGGATGCTGTCGATACCAAGACTTTCGGCGCCACCCACATCCAGCCAGTGCAACCCGATCAGGATCGCCGGATCCTTGCCGCCATGGCGCCCTTCAGGGGCCATCTTCTGGGTTTCAAAAATGCCGCGCGAACAGGCCAGCCGGGAGAATTTATGCCGGGCGGGAAGCTTACGCCAGCGCCGCGCCTCGATCTGATATTTCATCTGTTCCGCCAATATCGGCGAGAGCGCATGAATGGCACGGTATTTGCGTGGCCGCTTGTGCCAGGGCACGCCGCCGGCACTTTCACGTACCGCCACCTGGCGCGGCGAGGGAATGGTAACAAACACCCGCTTGCCCGGCAGCGCCGGGGTTTCCTGCGGACCGGTGCGCAGGTTGCCGATATAGGTCAGTGCCATCATCTCGGCACCATAGGACATATCCTGTGGCTGCACCGCCGGGGTCGGCAGCTTGGCCTTCTCCCACCACATATGGGTTTCGACCGGGGTCTCTGGATAGAGCGTTTCATAGATGAAACGGATCTGGGCGATCTCCTGATCGATATACTCTCTGTCCTGGGACATGGGGGCTCCTGCCTCGTGGTCTGCCTGCCGATTGCGCGCGGTATTGGGACCGGCCTTAGATATACGCCCTGTTTCAGGCGTGCTGTTTCAGACCCCGGTGTCGGGGTCGGGGCGGATAATGGGCGGGTTGAAGGAACAGCCCTGCCAGATCGCTTTATAAACCTCGCGCCGCAGTGATTTTTCCACATTGCCCTGGCGCATCTGCCGACGCACCCCGCGGGCAAAGACAGCCACCCCGGCCCAGCCCTGTTCACGGCGGCGGAACGAGGCCTCATTGCGCGCGCCATAGCGGAACTTCCAGATATTGGCCTGGTTCACCAGCGAATAGTTTACACCTTTGTTTTCCGGCACATCATGGACCACCACGCTGTTGGGGCAATAGATACCGGGATAGGATTTGGCGATCCGCTGGGTGTATTCGGCATCATCGTACCAGATGAAATATTCCTTGATCGGAAAGCCGTGTTTCTGGATCGCCCAACGCGGCACCAGCACCGAGACAAAGGAGCAGGAGCCGACCAGGAAATAGGGCGTCTCGGGGCTGTAGAAGCGCGGCCAGTCCCAGACCGTCGAAGGCGTGTTCATCTCGCAGAGATCGCCATTGGTCCATTTCACCGCCGAACAGGCAAAAGACGGCCGCCAGGTGAACCGCGCCTCGAAATCCTTGATGCCGGTCAGCAGCAGCTCAATGGCATTGGGCTCGGGATAGGCATCATCATCGCTGAACCAGATGAAATCATAGCCTTCCTCATAGGCCACCCGCGCGCCTTCGTAAAAGCCGCCGGCGCCGCCGATGTTCTCCGGCAGGCGCACATGCTGAAACCGGGGGTCGTCCTGTTGCAACTGGCTGAGCCAGCTGCCGGTCTCATCGGTGGAGGCATTGTCGATCACAAATACCCGCTCCGGCAGGCAGGTCTGCGCCTGCAGGGCCGCGATCACGCGCTTCAGCTTGTCCAGCCGGTTATAGGTCACGATGACCGCAGCAAGGGAGGAACGGATATTCATGGCTGATCCTTCTGTGGCGCAGCGCCTGCGGCGGCATCTGCGAGGACGCGTGCAGGCGGTGGCGTTTGGGTCGGCGCGTCAGATGTGGTTACGGCGCTCTGTGGCGCAGGTGGCGCTGCGGTCTCAGGTCCGGCAGGCATCTCTGCATCCGCCTCGGGTTCCAGCGGATCGCCATTTTCATCCAGCCCCAGACGCGCATTCTTGTGCCGTTCAATATCCTTGATCCGGTGGCTGTGGAAATAGGAGGGCCATTTGCCCTGCCGCTCCAGCATGCCTTCGATGATCTTGGCCATGACGGTCAGGTTGCGCAGATGTTCGGGGCTGAAAAACTGGCTCGGGTCCAGCGAGGGCGCGCGCGGGGCGGATTGTTTTTCCATATCGCGCAGCGCGTTTTGCAACAGCGGGCGGCCGTCGAAAAACTCAGCATCCATGACCTCGGCATCGCAGCGATAGGCAGCGGTGGCGGCTTCGGCCAGATCCCGCGCCATCACCAGTTTGCGCACCTTGGCCTCGCTGTCACCGCGCGAGCGGTCCAGCTGACGCGACAGCTCCCAGCCCAGCGTATGGCGCAGCCAGGGGTCCTGTTCCTGAAACTGGCCTTGCAGGAAATACATCAACGCCAGCTCGCGCACGGTCATGGCCTGGTTTTCCGGCTCGAATTCCTCCACCGTGCAGGGCCGCCCGTCAAAGGCAACATGGGCAAAATCATCCAGCACCGAGCCGTTTTTCAGCTCCTTGCGGATCATCGGGCGCAGGGTGAACTCATCGCCGAACAGCTCGCGCCACTGGGCAAAGCGCGGCGCGTAATGGAACCGGCCGTTTTGCAGGTTGTGGTCAAAGAACTCCTGCATGCTGCCCCGGTACCAGCCGATCTTGATCTGCTCGGCATAGCTCGACAGGATCCGCTGCGCATGGGGGCGCACATAGGCCACGATATGGATGCGATCCGCGCAGCCGCGAAAGAAGGTCTCAACCAGATCGTGGAATTCCGGCGCCGGGATATTCTCAAACGCCTCGGCAGAGAGCACCGCATAATCCGCATCCGAAGCCGCGATCTGGGCCGCCACCTCGATCAGGCCGTCGCGATCTTCCAGATGTTTGGGCAGGGGCGTGCCCTTGCGATAGCTGGTGATGAACCCGGTCAGATAATTGTGGTTCATTTTGGCCGGGTAGAGCAGCTTTGCATCATGCAGCTGAACGCTGCCGACGGCCAGTGCATTCTGGATAGTGGTGGTCCCGGTCTTGTGGTCGCCGATGTGAATCACAAGCGTCTTGGGTCTGGCTCCGGTCTTGTCGCTCATCGGCTCCATCTCGTTCCTTCATCAGCCTGTTTTCCGGCGCCCAAGCCCTACTCTAACATCCCCCAAGCGTCCAGACCAAGCCGCCCACCGGGCCCGGCCAAGACCGCCTGTGGCGCAGTTTTCCCACCGGTTTCGGACAGGATCCGCTCAGAGAGGCGCCACAAAGAACGCAGGCACCCGGTCGCCTGCCTCCGCCGCCGCCAGAAACCCACGCGCGGTGTCCAGCGCCTCACGGATGGTCACATCCATATCGAGATAGCGATAGGTGCCCAGACGCCCCACAAAGGTGACGCCCTCGGCCTGTTCGGCCAGCGCCACATAGTCTCCCAGGAGCGCTTTTTCCTCGACCTGGCGGATCGGATAATAGGGGATATCCTCCGGCTCTGCGGCGCGGGAAAACTCGCGGTAGCAGACCGACCCCTCGTGGCTTTCCCAGGGGGCGAAATGCTTGTGCTCGGTGATGCGGGTGTAAGGCACGGATTCCTCGCCGTAGTTCATCACCGCGCAGCCCTGATAATCGCCCTGATGGGTGAACCGTTCGAAATCCAGCGTCCGGTAGCCGAGCCGCCCCAGCTGGTAGTCGAAATATCCATCCAAAGGCCCGGAGTAGAACACATGATCGTAATCTGCGGCCTGGGATTGGTCAAAAACAGTCTCTAACTTGACCGTTATACCCGGATGATCGAGGATCTTGCCGATCATCGCGCTATAGCCGTTCTCCGGCATACCCTGATATTTATGGAAGAAATAATTGTCGTCGTAGTTGAACCGCACCGGCAGCCGTTTCAGGATCGAGGCCGGCAGCGCGCTTGGCGCCACGCCCCATTGCTTGATCGTGTAGCCTTTGAAAAACGCCTCATAAAGATCCCGGCCCACAAAGCGCAGCGCCTGTTCCTCAAAGGTCTGCGGATCGGTGATGGAGGTGTCGGCCTGCTCTTCGGTGATGAACTCATGCGCCTCTTCAGGGCGCAGCGTCTTGCCGAAGAACTGGTTGATGGTGTGCAGGTTCACCGGCAGCGAGA
Source organism: Phaeobacter gallaeciensis DSM 26640 (assembly GCF_000511385.1). Classification (NCBI taxonomy): domain Bacteria; kingdom Pseudomonadati; phylum Pseudomonadota; class Alphaproteobacteria; order Rhodobacterales; family Roseobacteraceae; genus Phaeobacter; species Phaeobacter gallaeciensis. Next base: position 11,595 of record NC_023142.1, on the reverse strand, counting down.
AGACACCGCGCCGCCCTTCGGGATCCAGACTGGTGGTCTTCACCCGGTTTTTATAGGGCAGGAAGGTCTCGAACCCGTTCACATACTCCCAGACCTCCGCGTCATCGGTATGGAAAATATGCGGCCCGTAGACATGCACCATGACGCCGGTTTCCGCGTCGCGCGCGGTATGGCAATTGCCGCCGATATGGTCGCGGCTGTCCAACACCGTGATCTTGTGCCCCGCTTCGGCCAGATGCCGTCCGATCACAGCGCCCGAAAGCCCTGCGCCCACCATCAGTATATTCACCCCGGCACCCCGTCCTGTTTGCGTCCCCTGCCCTTTTTGTCAAACAATCCAAAAGCATACAAGGATCGCTTTCCGCACCGGCAAAGAGCTGCATTTTCATTGCATTTCATAAGGTTACGGCGTCAAACCTGAACACATCCGCCCCGGTCAAACCGCCATCAGGCGATGATGTTCGGCAATGGCCTCATCCAGATCGCTGAAATAGCGCAACTGGCCATTGTCCAGCACCAGACCGGCATTGCAGAACTGGCGCAGCTGGCGCATCGAATGATTGACCAGAATGGCGCTGGAATGGCGCATCCGGTCGGTGAAGATATCGCGGCTCTTGCGCTTGAAGGCGGCATCGCCCACCGCCGTCACCTCATCCACCAGATAGGTGTCAAACTTGATCCCCATGGAGGCGCCGAATGTCAGCCGCGCCCGCATGCCGGAAGAATAGCTGCGCATCGGCATGTGGTAGAATTTGCCCAATTCGGCAAAATCCTCGACAAACCCCACCAGATCATCGGTATCCACGCCATAAATCCGCGCGATGAAGCGGACGTTTTCCGCGCCGCTCAGATCGCCGTGGAACGAGGCTGCCAGCCCCACCGGCCAGGAAATCGACCCATCGGAGAGGATCTCGCCATGATCGGGGCGCATGGTGCCCGCCACCAGCTGCAACAGGGTGGATTTGCCCGCGCCATTGCGCCCCAATAGCGCCAGCGACCGCCCCGTCGGCAGGGTCAGGTTCAGATTGTCGATGACAACCCGCCGCTCGCCCTTGAGCCAGAAGCTCTTGGTCAGATTTTCAAACCGGATCACCGCCCTGCCCCCTCGACTTAACTGCGATCGCGGATCGAATAGTAGATCAGCGCCAGGATCGACCAGGTCAGCAGCAGGAACAGCCCGGCCAGGGCCGCCAGCACCGCGCGGCGGGGATATTCCGGCTCGGTGGCGCGGGTGGGGTTGATATAGGTCGCCAGATAGCGGCTCTGACGGGCGGCATCATCGCGCGCCACCTCCAACGCTGTCAGGGCGGCACGGTAGCTTTCCTCGGCATATTCGCGATCCACCGTCAGCCGTTCAAACTCAGAAATCAGCGACGGGTAATCCTCCCCGACGCCACCGGTATCGGTGTTGTTGGAGGTAAAGGTCTGACGTTCGATATTGATGCGGTCGCGAATGACGTCGATATGCTGCTGCGCCTTGGTCAGCCGCGGGTCCGCCGGGCTGACCGTCCCGCGCAGCAGATCATATTGGATCAGCGCCTCGGCCAGTTGCTGCTGAAGATTGTTCATCACCCCCATACGGCCCTGAATATCGGCCTCGGGGTCGACGATCCGGGTGCGGGTGCGGAATTGGGTCAGCGACTGGCGGGCATCCTTCAGCCGCTCCAGCGCCTCATCCAGATCAGCGCGGGCATAGCGCATCGCATCGGCGCGCGCCTGTTCATTCAGCGCATTGATCCGGGTCTGGCTCTCCGCCACGATGGCTTTTGTGATCGCCTGCGCGGTCGCCGCATCAAAGGCCAGCGCCTGTACTTCGATCAGCCCCGAGCCGCTGTCAAAGGAGATGCCGACAATGCGCTGCCAATACCAGGTCAGATCCTCCAGCGAGGCCTCCGGCCAGAGCGCAAAGGCCCAGTCCCGCGGCCAGAGCGCGCTGTAATGCCCCTGCAGGTCCACGGCTTTGTCGACCGCCGCCACCATTTCCTGGCTCTGGATGAATTCATAGAGAATATCACTGTCCGAGGCGCTGCTGGTGCCTGCAAACTGTGCCAGCCCGCCAAGCAGATCATTGGCGCCGCTGCTTTCCTGGCTGCGCACGGTAAAGCCGGCGGTGGAGGCATATTGATCCTCGGCAAAGGTCCAGAGATAGATCATCACCGCCAGAAGCGGCGCCAGCACCAACGCCACAAAGCTGATCACCAGCCCCCAGTGGCGTTTTTTCATGCTGGCGGGCCGCGCCAGAGGATAGGCCGGGCGCTGCTCGGCCTCGGCAATGCGCGCCTCCAGCTCGGCCACGGCGGCCTCGGCCTTGCGCGCCTTGCGACGCACCCGTTTCAACTGTTTGACGGGATCCGGCACCCGCGGGGCGGGGGCAGCGGCCTGCGCCGCATCCGAGGCGGTATCCGGCGCTGTGGCATCGGAGGTACCAGTCGCTGGGCTGGCTGCGGTCTCTGCCGCAGCCGCCTCCTCTGATGTCGCCTCATCTGAAGCGGGGCGTCCGGTCAGGGCCGACGGGGGCGTCTGTGTCATGATCAACCTGTCCTGGCCCAAAAGCACCCTGCCCCAAGCCGTTTGTCATTGTCTTTTGTTTCTCTCATAATACCGTTCGCGATCCGCGTTTCACAATGGGTATTCATGGGGTGTTCATGGCCAGCCTGTCTTCTTCTGCGCCCCCGGCTCAGCCCCGCCCGTTAAGCCCGCCAAAGACACAGGGTACGGCACAGATATCCGCTCAGACGTCGGCGCAGATCCCCACCAGTCCCGCCGCCAACCCGCACCGCCGTCACCGCCGCAGCATGGCGACATTGCGCACCGTGGCGGCACTGGTGCTGCGCGAGATGTCGACCCGCTACGGGCGGACCCCCGGCGGTTACCTCTGGGGTATTCTGGAACCGCTCGCCGCGATCCTGTTCCTGTCTTTGGGGTTTTCGCTGGTGATCCGCACCCCCTCGCTCGGCACCAGTTTCCTCTTGTTCTACGCCACCGGATTTCTGCCATTTAACCTGTATCAGACTCTGTCCGGCACCGTTGCACGGGCACTGGCCTATTCTCGCCCCCTGCTGCGCTACCCCGCGGTCACCTGGCTGGATGCGATCCTCGCCCGCTTTGTGCTGAACAGCCTGACTGGGATTGTCATCACCACCCTGCTGATCACCGGCATCCTTGCGGTGATCGACAGCCGCACCGCCATCGACCTGCCGCCGCTGGTCGAAGCCATCACGCTCGCCATGGTGCTGGGACTGGGCGTGGGCTGCATCAATGCGGTGCTGATGGGGCTGTTTCCCCTGTGGGATGTCGCCTGGTCAATCATCACCCGGCCGCTGTTTCTGGCCTCCGGCGTGATCTATATCTACGAGGACCTGCCGCCGGTGGCGCAGGACGTGCTGTGGTATAATCCGCTGCTGCATATCACCGGGCTGATGCGCACCGGGTTCTACCCCACTTATAATGCCGATTACGTCAGCCATTCTTATGTGCTGCTGATCGGGCTGGCGCTGACCGCCCTGGGCCTGATCCTGATGCGCCGCTATCACCGGGTGATCCTGAACCGCTGATCGGCGGCCTATTCGCGGGCCTCTGCCAGCACCTCGGCGTGGCTGCGCCCGAGCCGCCGCAACAGCCCGTCACGCACCGCCAGCCAGGTGAGCCGCAGATAGGCGCGGCGCACACCGGGATGGTGGCGCACTTTCAGAACCCATTTGGGCAGGATCAGCAGCAGCACCGGCCAGAACAGCCAGCCCGCCGCCTGCCGATAGAGCAGCAGCAGATTGCGGTGATGGTAATAGACCTTCCACAGCGGCCGGAACCGCTGACCGCTGTCACCCCCGACAAAGGTGGAGAAATCATGCTCGAACCGCACATCCGCGGCAAAGCAGATGCGCCCGCCCGCTGCACTCAGCCCAAGCGTATAAAGCGCATCATCGCCATAGATGAACAGCTTTGGATCCGGGTAGCCCACCCGCTGCACCGCCGCCGCTGAGATGAAGAACCCCACAAAGGAGGTCACATCAATCGCGCTCAGCCCGCCCTCATAGGCGCGGCGCGGAATATGGAACCCATCGCGCCCTTTGCGCGCGGTAGAGAGGAAATGCCCGAGGCTCCAGAACGGATTACGCGAGGGGCGGTTCATCTCGCAGATCTCGCCGCTTGGAAAATAGACCGCCGCCGCCACCGCGTCCCAGTTGGCCAGCGCGCCGCTCCGCCCCATGGCATGAAACGCCGCCAGCCCGCCGGGGTCCGGGCGGCCGTCATCATCCATCACCACCAGCCAGTCGGGTCTATGGGCCTCCATCGCGCGCTGCATTCCCAGGGCAAAGCCCCCGGCCCCGCCCTGATTGGTCGCGCTGGTCATCACATCAACGCGCGGATGCTCCGCCTCCCAGCCCGCCAGCCAGTCACCGGTCCCATCGCTGGAGGCATTGTCCACCACCACCAGCGCCGCCAGTTCCTCAGCGGGGCTGTCCAGCAGTCGCGCCAGCGTCACCTTCAGCTTCTCCAGCCGATTATAGGTGACCACCACCGCCACCAGGCGTCCGGCACCACCGGCCCCGGCACCGACCTGTCGCGCAGGTTCGGAGATCGAAGGTTCATTCACAGCGACTTCATTCACAGCGACAAGGGCTCCTGCGGGCGGCGGTGGCTTTGGTTCAGAGCGCAAAACTCATAAATAGACCGTGCTGTCAATTCACCTGCCGGTGACAGGTTGGTTTCCCCCGCCGCAGGATGCATTGACACCCCGCCCCCAAGCCGCCACCTAAGGAGCATGAAAACCGCTCTTATCACCGGATCGGCCGGCTTTATCGGCTACCACCTTGCAGACCGTCTTCTGGCCGCAGGCTGGCGTGTCATCGGGCTGGACTGCCTCTCCCCCTATTATGATGTCCGCCTGAAAGAACGCCGCCACGCGATGCTGGCAGAGCACAGCGGTTTCACGCCAGTGATCGGCAAACTGGAAGATCCGGGTCGCCTGATGGCATTGTTTGACACTCATAAGCCCGATGCGGTGATCCATCTGGCCGCACAGGCCGGGGTGCGCCATTCCATCGATGCGCCGCGCGATTATCTCGAGGCCAATCTCATCGGCACCTTTGAACTGCTGGAGGCCGCCCGCGCCCATCCGCCCGCCCATATGCTGATCGCCTCCACCTCCTCGGCTTATGGCGCCAATACCCAGATGCCCTTTGATGAGCGTCAGCAGGCCGATCATCAGATGTCCTTTTATGCCGCCACCAAAAAGGCGGGCGAGACGATGGCCCATTCCTATGCCCATCTCTACGGGCTGCCCACCACCATGTTCCGCTTCTTCACCGTCTACGGCCCCTGGGGGCGCCCCGATATGGCGCTGTTCAAATTCACCAAGGCGATGCAGGCGGGCGAGGCGATCGACGTCTATAATCACGGCAGGATGAGCCGGGATTTCACTTATATCGACGATCTGGTGACGGGCATCACCGGGCTGATCGACGCGGTACCGGGGGATCAGCCGGTCTCGGAACAAGACAATCTCAGCCCTGTCGCCCCCTTCCGGGTGGTCAATATCGGCGCTTCCAAACCGACACCGCTGATGGAGTATATCGCGGCGCTGGAAACGGCGCTGGGACTCCCGGCCGAGAAAAACCTGATGGAGATGCAGGCCGGGGATGTACCTGCCACCTGGGCCGACACCAGCTTGCTGAGCCAGCTCACCGGCTATGAACCGCAAGTCAGCGTCGCAGAGGGCGTCGCGCGCTTTGTTACCTGGTACCGGGCGTATTACGGCACCGCTGAAGGCTGATCTGGTGCGACATGCGCCGCTGATCTGTCACCTTTCTCCAAATACGCGCGCCGTAGGCCTCCCGATTTCACAGGAATCGCGATCAGAACACTCGCCCCTATTAGGTCAGCACAATTGACCAAATGTTTCGCGTGCGAAACATTTGGTCCGAACCGGACCTATTTCACTCACCCCCGTCAGCGGCCCAAAATTCCGGTTCCCGCCCCCCGCGCGCCCGTATATGTCTGATATCCAAAGCCCTCCCCCAAGCGAGGGCCACGAGGCAACAGAAAAGGACCGCCCCCATGCGCATTGCAATGATTGGCACCGGATATGTCGGATTGGTCTCCGGCGTCTGTTTTTCCGACTTTGGCCATGATGTGGTCTGCGTCGATAAGGACGCCGCCAAAATTGCTCGGCTTCAGGCTGGCGAGGTGCCGATCTATGAGCCGGGGCTGGAGGATCTGATGGCGCGCAATGTGGCTGCGGGCCGACTCGCCTTTACCGATGATCTGGCCGCTGCCGTCGCCGAGGCCGAGGCGGTGTTCATTGCTGTTGGCACACCAACGCGGCGCGGCGATGGTCATGCCGATCTCACCTATGTGATGGCCGCCAGCGAGGAGATCGCCGCCGCCCTTCAGGGCTATACCGTGGTGGTCACCAAATCCACCGTCCCCCTCGGCACCAACCGACAGGTGAAACAGGTGATCGCCAAATCCAACCCAGCGGCAGAGTTTGACGTGGCTTCCAACCCGGAGTTCCTGCGCGAAGGGGCGGCTATTGATGATTTCATGCGCCCCGACCGGGTGGTTGTCGGCGTGCAGAACGACCGTGCCGCCGAGGTCATGGCCGAGATCTACCGGCCCTTATATCTGCGCGATTTCCCGATCCTCACCACCGATCTCGAAAGTGCCGAGATGATCAAATATGCCGCCAATGCGTTTCTGGCGACCAAGATCACCTTCATGAATGAAATCGCAGGCCTCTGTGAGCGGGTGGGATCAGACGTCAAGGAAGTCGCCCGCGGCATCGGTCTGGACGGGCGCATCGGCAATAAGTTCCTGCATGCCGGCCCCGGCTATGGCGGGTCGTGTTTTCCCAAGGACACCGCCGCGCTGGCGCGCATCGGTCAGGACCACGCCTATCCGATGCAGATCACCGAAACCGTGATGCGGGTCAATCAGGAGGTCAAAGCACGGATGCTGGAGAAGCTGCGCGACGCCTGTGATGGCAGTTTCAACGGCAAGACCATCGCAGTGCTCGGCGTCACCTTCAAACCCAATACCGATGACATGCGCGAGGCGCCCAGCCTCACCATCGTACCGGCCCTCATTGGCGGTGGCGCCAAGGTGAAGGTGGTGGACCCGCAGGGCGAGGCCGAGGGCCGCGATCTCTTGCCCGGTGTCAAATGGGAGGAGGATCCCTATAAGGCCGCGCGCAACGCCGATCTGGTGGTGCTGCTGACGGAATGGAATGAATTTCGCGCCCTCGATCTGAAGGCGCTGGCGCGCAAGATGGCGCAGCCCCGGATGGTGGATCTGCGCAATATCTACACCGCCAAAGCCGCCAAACGCGCCGGGTTCGAGACCTATATCGGGGTGGGTCGATAAGCCCGCCGAGGCATATCCCCCGGAAACGCAAAAGACCCTGATACGCCTGTATCAGGGTCTTTTTGCATACTCTTGCCAGACTCTGTTCAGCGACGGCGCAGCCAGGCCTTCAGATCTTCCATCAGAGTCATATCCACCGCCGTGCCGGTGAGTTCGATCCGCTGCTGACCGGGGGTGAACCCCAGCCGCACGCCCGCGGCGGCTTGCACGCTCACCCGCTCATCCGCGCCAATACGATCCGCCGGATCCAGGCTACGCACTCGGGGCGCCGGGGCAGGCTGTTCCGCAGAATCCGATGCCGGTTCAGACGCCGGAACGACAGGGGCCGCTTGATCACCAGCGGGGACCGGAATCTCCGTCCCTTCATAGGCCGCCAGCAGCTGGCTCAGCACCTCCTGTTCCGCCTCTGCCGTGGGGCGGGCGGTGGCGCGCAGGGCCGCGACCACCTCATCGGCAAAGCCGGGTGTATGCGCAAAGGCGCGCGCCAGCCCCAGCCCCAGTTTCTCGCGGATGGCGGTGGGAAACAGCAGATCCTCATCCAGCGCCTCAACCAGGGTGACAAAGCTGCCAATCTTGGAGCGTTTGGCGCGGGTGGCATTGGCAAACAGCGATTGCAGCGCATATTTCTGGCTGCTGTAGACCCCTTCGCGCAGCGCGCGCACCGCAATGCGGGCCCGTTCATAGTGGGAGAGGTTCACCCGGATTTCGTTTTCCTCAACCATCGCCACATAGGCGCCCTCAGCGCCATCGGGCTGGATCACCAGCGCCTTGATGGTGGCAAAGGCGGAATCATTGCTCTCGGCATATAGCCTGCGCATCGCCCGCAGGCGGCGCCAGCCGGAGATCAGACCATGGGTCTTGCCATCTGCGGTCCGGCCCAGGGCGACCACCTCGATCGGGGTCTGCTGACCGCGGGCGCGCAGGGATCCCACCAAGGCGCCCATTTCCTCTTCGTCCTGTTCCAGCCGGTCGCGCACCAGATGGGTCTCGTCAATGGCGTCAAGCGCGATCTCCTCGATCATCAGCCCCTTGGCGCGGGCGGTCTCCAGCACCGCTGTCAGCTCCTGCAGCGCGCCCTCTGTGGCGGCCTCAGAGGCCACCTGCGCAATCGGCGGCGCTGACAGGGAACCGGGGCCACCGAGGGCGGATTTGCTCTCCGGCGCGGTGCTGAGATAGGTCGGCTGTGCCGGGGAAAGCCGTTTGCGTTTTGCCATCTGCCTGTCCTTTTTTGTCGCGCCTGGTCTGATCTCTGCGGTCCTGTCTGCCCTTGGAGGCCGCCGGGTACACAGTATGGGGCGCGGTGTGTTTTTAGCCCGTTACTGCGCCGCGCGCTGCATCTGCAACTCATCCCGGCGCCAGACCGCCAGCAGAAGCCGCTTGAAGGCCGCATAGGTGGCGTCGAAGGTCTCGCGCCCCCTTGCATAGGTTTCGCGGTTGAAATCGCGGTAATCGGCCTCGTAGATGCCATTGACCTGCTCGCCGGCCTGACCGATCAGCGCGGTGTAATCCTGCCGGTGCGGCGACAGGGTGGGGCCGAGATAAGCCTGCATCAGGGCTGCCAGCTCGCCCTGCTGGGCGCTGTCATAGCGGGTGATCACCGTGCGCACCGCATCCCATTCAAAGGCAATCTCCGGCCGCCCCAGCGCGCGGGCGGCCAGGTTCTCGCCCTCCTCGATGGAGGCGAAGGTGGAATGCAGCATATCGAAAAACCGCCCCGTACTGTCGAACTCCAGAAAGGAGGCGCCCATCGGCACCAGCAGGATATCCGCCGCCGACAGCCCGTTGATGGTCAGGTAGCCAAGGGCCGGCGGCGTGTCGATGAAGATCACGTCGTATTGCTCCAAGACCCCGTCAGCCTCCAGCCGCTCGGTCAGCGCATCCCAGAGTTTCCAGGAGCGCGCGGCCATGCGCCAGACCGGGATCTGGAATTCCGCCCAATAGAGGTTCAGCTGCGCGCCGATGAGGTCGATATTGGGCCAATGGGTGGGCTGGATCACATCGGCCGCCGTCATCTCCATCGCCGCAGACAGGCTGTCATCCAGCGGCTGGGGCGCATCGCCGCGATCCAGACGGCGCTGGTTTTCCAGCCGCAGGTGATCCCCGTAATGGCGTGCCAAAAGCGGGAAGGCCGTCTGCCATTCATCCTCCACCTTGCCGCCGAAGATCGAGGTCATCGAGCCCTGGCTGTCCAGATCAATCACCAGCACCTTGTAGCCATCAAGGGCGGCTGACATCGCCAGATGCGCCGCGGTGGACGTCTTGCCGACGCCGCCCTTGAAGTTGGCCACTGCCACCATTTTGGCAGGCAGCCCCTCGGGGCGGTAGGGGGTGTAATCCTTGGCCTTGGAGCCTTGTGCGGCGAAATGCGCCCGCAGCCGCAGCACCTCGTCGAGGGTGAACCACTTGGCGCCACCTTCCGTTTCAGAGCGCCCCTGTGGCAGCTCTGGATTGGCTTTCAGCACCCGGCGGAAATGGGCCTGGGCGACCGGGATCAGATAGCGGGTAATTTCCCAGGTGGAGAACAGCCGCAGCGATTTGCGCCCTTCTTCGTTCATGCCCCGGCTGGAGAGATCCGCCCGGCCCCGGGCGCAGGCCTCGGCGATATCGGCAAAACCGCCGGTGCTGGTGGGCACCTCCAGATCGCTGAGCGCGCTGTCGGGGTCGATGTTGAAATAGGGGGGCAGCCCGGCCGCGCCGCGGCTTGGGTCTTTCTTCTGGGTCTCTCGTGCCATTGCTCTCATGCCTCTGCCTGCGCCCCTTCCATCCGGACAACCCTCGAAGAGCACCCCTGATGTGCGGCCTTTTTCGGATGATAGCAGAAAACAGCGCACATGAAAGATATATGCGCATCTCTTTTGAATTTTCTAAGCAAATCCGGGGGTTGCGGCAGGAAATCTGGCCTGATCCCTGATCACCGTTGGGGCTATTTTCAGGCTGTGGATTTTTTCTACCTGTTATTATTGAGTTATATATAAGTTAAGGCGCAACACCCATAGGCGCAAAGCCCTTTTTTCATTGACGATGTGGGGCTTTTTTCCAGGCTCTGCGATTCTGAAACCCCGATAGGCTGACTCTGATCCCCCGAAGCAGTGACTCCGAACCCCCGTTGAGAAGTGGTGTGGATAACTTTAGGGTGGGCGTAATCAAAACCACGAAGACGCGAGTCACCCCGAAAGAGGCCATAAGGCCCGGACAGACGGGGGGCGGCAGAGCAGACAGGACAGTGACATGGCAGGCCAGATGACCGCAGCTGGCGGGGCGCAGGGCGGGGATTTTTTCCTCTGCGATATCTTTGATGCGATCCCGAAAAACGATCTCGCCTCGATGGAGCACCCGCTGTTCTCCCTCGGCACGCGGCCGGACCGGCGCATTCTGAACTACGAACACAATGGCGCGGAAATCACCGTGGTGCCCTCGGTCAAGGGGCTGGCGACAATCCACGACAAGGACATTCTGATTTTCTGCATCAGCCAGCTGATGGCGGCGGTGAACGCGGGCCGGCAGGTCAGCCGCACGCTGCATCTCACCGCCCATGATCTGCTGGTGGCGACCAACCGCGAGACCTCGGGCGATGCCTACCGGCGTCTGCGCGAGGCGTTTGAGCGGCTGGCGGGCACCCGCATCACCACCAATATCGTCACCGGCGGGCAGGAGGTCACCAGTGGCTTTGGCCTGATCGAGAGCTGGGAGATCGTGCGTAAGGCGCGCGGCGGGCGGATGGTCAATGTGGTGGTGACGCTCAGCGAATGGATCTATCGCGCGGTGCTGTCGAAATCGGTGCTTACCCTCAGCCGCGATTACTTCCGGCTCCGGAAACCGCTGGAGCGGCGCATCTATGAGCTGGCGCGCAAACATTGCGGTCGGCAGGACAGCTGGCAGATTTCGGTTGAGGTGCTGTTGAAGAAATCCGGCTCCGCCAGCCCGCGCCGGGTGTTTCGCAAGATGCTGCGCGACATGATTGCGGCCCAGCCATTGCCGGATTACGCGATGGAGGAGCTGCCGGGAGATCTGATCCGCTTTTCCCAGAAATATGCGGTGCTGGACAACAGCCAGCGCCCGCCGGTGTTGAGCGCGCGCACGCTGGAGCAGGCCCGCAGCCTGATCCCCGGCGTGGATGTCTATGCGCTGGAGGCCGATTGGCGCACGATGTGGGTGCGCTCCGGCGCGCCACGGCTGCGGCGCCCGGATGCGGCGTTTCTGGGCTGGGTCAAAAAACGCGCGGCAGAATAGGGC
>NC_023141.1 GCF_000511385.1 Phaeobacter gallaeciensis DSM 26640 | reverse complement strand
CTTTCCGTTGGTTTCATTGTATCTGCCTCGTGATTCTTATGTTCTTGGCATCAGACATATAGAAATTAGTAGTCCGTCGCAATTATTGTGGCCCACGATTTGGGGGCCACAACAGTTAGTAGTTCACCTGCTCGAAACCGTAATTGCCTTCATAGTCGCGCCAGTCGATGAAGACGGAGCGATGCCAAATGCTGGGACAGTTGGACCCGTAGCCTTCCAAACCTGTGTGTGCAGCGGGAAGGGCACCGACCGAGGAGCGACGCCAGTTGAAATCGCCTTGGGTGCCGTAAGTTCCAAGCTCAACGACCGAAAACCGGTTACAGTCCTCCCGGCCTTCGTTCTGATTGGCCCACCGGACGTGGAAAAGGCGGATAGAACGCACGAAATCGAAGTCCTTGCCGCCAATATCAATGTCAGCGACGCCGTTTTCCGTGCTTAGGCCGTTGATGAGCTGAAGCATGGTGTCTTCGGGGAGACGTTGTGCAGTCCCGCCGCTTCTGCGGAAAACGGCGGGCTGCGGTTCCAACTGTAGATCCGTGAGTGGGGCTGTTGGAACAGATTGCTTGGGCGCGCTGTCGTCCATGAGAATTTCATAGATGCGGTCAGCGGTCAGTGTCGATGGCTCAACATCAAATGATGCGCCCATGGGGCAGCGCCAAATCTGCAAAGGCGGCTCGATGGGCCAGGGTGTAATGCGCCGGATGAACTCGGCACGAGCGCGAGCGCAGGGCACAGACGCAGGCCAGCCGCCGGATAGGCAAAGAAGGATAGCGCAGTCAATTTGATATGATTGTGCTTTCGCCGGAGCTGGTGCGCCCGCAAGTGCGAAAAGCGATGCGACGCCAGCGGCGGCGTGGATAAAGTTGCGGGGTAGCTTCATGGCAAATCTCCAATCAATTGATAGTTTTTAAGCACAAAACCACCTTTCATTGCAATAGATAGCTATCAGAGCCGTCAGCTACTCCTTGTCGCGGCTTGGCCGGAAGGTTAAGAAGATGGTTATAGTCGGTAATTGCTTGCTGGATGCCTTCACGAGTGGCCGAACCCGAGGCGTTCAGGCAGTTAAGGTATTCGGCGGCAAGGCGGAAATAGTCATTATACTCTTGCGAGAGTTCACTTCGATACTCGATCTGCATTTCAGGATCGGATGGCAGAACAGGAAGGGCAGGGGGAACGCAGAATACTTCTTGGGTGATTGCTGTTTGCGAGCTGAACGACAGCAAACACAGTGCTGCTGTAAGTACCTGCAACGGCTTACAAAACCTAGTAGCTGGACAGGCGTTGCGAGAACGCGAGCGCAATGAGCAAGCTTTCCTCTTAGGCTGGTTCAGGTATGGCGTATGCCGTAAGGTCATGTTAGTCGCCTATCAACCTCTGGTTACAGGTGCCAATGTCCAGGCTGGGTACATCTGGCAATTTGTGAGGAACATAAGGTCAAGAAGCTAACGACCGCAATAGCTATGTTGAAAAGCGTTAAATAGCTGTTGACACTTAAAACCACTTCCCGCATCACTAACTAGCTATCGGCATCTTCACTATGGTGACGTTAGCGAAAGTTGGTTATTGCTCCTGTCGTCCACAAATCAAAAACGACCGGAGCCCCAATATGGAAACGATCTCGCCAGTGACCGTCTTAGCGAAAGTGAAGAAGGATCTGGGTGAAGGGGGGCGGCTCGAAGTCGAATGCGAAGAAACAGTCCATAAGGACGGAAGCCAGATGCGCGGTCGCTGGATCTTCTTCTTACTCAGTGAGGGTGAAGACGGCGAAACATACCGGTCTCAGGTGGTTGTGTGGAAGACTGTGGAACCGAAGGCAATTGTGACCGTGAATGGTCTCGCCGCTTTTGCAAAAGAACTTCGAATAACTGTCCCTGATTTCCCGCTGAAGGCGGGTGAAAAAGGGGTGTGGCGAATTGACGAAGGCTGTTCAAGTAAGAGTAGCGACCACTAGTAAAGGGTTTCTTTGGTCAGTTCTGGCATCAACCTTCTGCCAGGTCGCACAAGCCGAAGTTTTGGATGTAACAGGTGGTGAGTATTCGACCGTTCAGAGGTCTTCTGGGCCTTTGGTGTCGGGTGTTCTAGACCTTGAACGTCCAAGACAGCCCCTTCCAGAAGCAGAGGAAGACACGCCGCCTCCAAGGGCGGTGTCTCTTCCGGTTCCAAATACCGGTCGGCGTGGTAGTCCGCAGATCGAAGGTTTGATTCAAGAAATTGCACTTCACTACTCACGACATAGAGGCATCCGCGCAGCGGACCTCTCAACAACCGAGTGGGTAGCGTTGTTTCGAGCGAATATCGCCATTGAAAGCAATTTCAGACAATCGGCGCGCTCGCATGTAGGGGCAATTGGCCTCGGCCAGCTCATGCCCGCAACCGCACGGCGACTAGGTGTAGACCCAAATGATGCAAGGCAAAACCTACACGGTTCAGCCCGGTACTTGCTGATGCAACTCGAACGGTTTGGGTCAAAAGAATTGGCTTTGGCTGCATATAATGCAGGGCCAGAGGCAGTCACTCGGCACGGCGGCATTCCGCCTTATCGAGAAACACAGGGGCACGTCAGGAAAGTGCTCGCAATCTTCCATCAAACAACTGGACAGGAGACTACATGAAAACCCTTGGGAAATGGATGAAGACAAATGTGGGATTGCTGTTTGCAGTCCTGCCAATTTTTGCACTCGCGGCGGAGCCTGCCTTGGCGCAGAACCTCGATCCGCTGGAAAACATGTTGCAGACCGTCGTGGATGCGTTGACTGGCCCGATCGGGCGGCTGATCGCCATCCTCGCCGTTGTGGCAGCTGGCTACATGATGTTCACGGGTCGCCTTAACTGGCCTTTGTTCCTCGCCATTTTCTTTGGTGTGGTTCTGGTCTTCTCGGCCGCAACAATCATCGACGGTTTCGCCGCACCTTAAGTAAACACATTGCCTCGCGCCGCAAGTTGCGGCGCGAGGCTTCACCGTTTGGATATGCACAATGCGAGAAACACCAGTTTTCCTTGGCCTGACGCGACCGCCGAAATTCTTTGGACTGCCAATCGGCTATTTCATTGGGTTGATGCTCGGCGCGCTCATTCCATTCGTCGCGCTGGATGAATGGAAATTCATGCTCCTGATCCCGGTCGTTTATCCCGTGTTGTGGCTCATCGCTGATCGAAATCCGCACCTCTTTGAAATTATGGCAACGGTTTACTCGAAGACCCCGCCAACAAAAAACCGGAAGATCCACGGCGGCGATAGCTATGCGCCAATGTTGAGCGCTCCGAACAAAGCGACACAGGAACTACTTGGAGCCGAAGTATTGAAAGAAGATCCGGCAGCGCGTCATATCCCATATCTCGCGGGTTTGACCGATGAAATCATTATCACCCGGCAAGGCGATCTGATGGCAAGTGCTGTGATCGGCGGGCTGGACAGTTTGACGTCAGAAGAAGTTGAAGTCGACGTTCAAGCCGAAGCGTTCGCGCGGCAAGTCGGACAATTTGGTGAACAGTTTGGTTTTTACGTCAATAAGATCACTGTTCCGCAAGAGCTTGACCTGAAACCAGTCGATTTTGACGGGTTTTCAACGCAAGTGGATACCCGCTGGCGGAGCGAGCTAGACCGGCGAAAACTGCAACGGCGTGTGATCATTTTATCCGTGTTTCTGCGTCCATCACTCACGGACAAGCTCGGCCTAGGTGCTTGGCTTTCTCCCCAAAAGGAAGAAGCCGAGTATCGGGCCGAGCTGATGGAACGCATTGATCGTCTCAATGAAGCAATGCGTATTCTCGAAGGGATGCAGAAAGACACGGGCTTTAGGCGTCTGAACCTAAAGGATGGCGAATGGCTGGGGTTGTTGGGAACGATCCAAGGCCAACCTTTCCAAAAGCGTCATGCTTTGCCAGGGCAATATCTTTCAAATGTTGTTTCTAACAGCACGTTCACCTTCAAAGATCGTGTTGTTGAAATCAGCGATGGTCAGAACAAGCGATATGCCTCGATGTTGGGCATTCACGCATATTGCGCGCAGTCCACACCGGACATGCTTGATAAGCTGGATTTGCCGCATGACATTGTGATCACCAACAGCTTCACGCCACTACGGAACAACACGACCGTCGAGAAAATGAAGCTTGTTCGTCGGCAGATGAAGGCCACCGACGACGCGGCGGTCTCAGATGCTCTGGCACTGGAAGAGTCGGCAGACAATGTGGCGTCCGGACGACAGGTCTACGGATTGCATCACATGTCAATCATGATCGTTGCAGGCACTCGTGACGAGCTTGAAAAAGCCACGTCCGAGGTTTGGCAAGCTGCTCAGGAAACAGGCGCAACGCTGGTTCGGGAGCGGGCAGAATTTGCGGTCTTTAAGGGCGCGTTCTCCACAACCTTCTATGGGCAGGCGCCGGGCAACTGGTCCTATCGGCCGCGAGCGGTCATGAACTCATCGAACAACTTTTCGGAGTTTGCAGCGTTCCACAAAAGCGCGGGCGGCAGGCCAGCTGAAATGTCCCCTTGGGGAGAGAATATCACGGTTCTGCCAACGGTCTCATCCAGTGCGTATCGCTTCAATTTTCATGAAACTGGCAAACGTACTGAAGAACCAAGCGCGGGACATACGCTTGTGATCGGTCGTCCCGGCTCAGGTAAGACGCTTGGGACAGCATTTCTGATGGCTCAGGCTCGTCGGGTGGGCGCTCGGGTTATTGTCTTCGACAAGGATCAAGGTTTGGAAATGGCTGTTCGCGCGATGAATGGCAGCTACAGCGCTATTCGAGTGGGTGAAGCAACAGGCTTCAACCCATTCCAAACCGAGACAGATGAACGTGGAACAGCATGGCTTACAGATTGGCTCAGCGACATTCTGGGGCGTCACAAATCGCTTGATACGACGCAGACAGTCGCATTGAACAATGCCGTTCGACAGATCGTATCCGCAGCCCCAAATCTGCGCAACTTCAAAGGGCTGGAATCTCTTGTTGCATCCACAGACGACAACGGCGAGCTGCTGGAAAGAGTACGAGAGTGGACGGAGCAAGGTCGGTACGGTTGGATTTTCAGTAAGAAATCAGATGCGCCTATTGAGATGGGTGAAGAGATTGTGGGCATTGATATGTCCGAAATCCTTGATCTCGACACCGAGCGTTCCGCCGTTTTGGCCTATCTCTTCCGCCGTATCGAGCGCGTGATTGAAGACCGCGAACCCACAATGATCGTGATTGATGAAGCATGGAAGATGCTCAATGACGAGATCTTCGTGAAACGGCTGCACGACTGGCTTGTTACCATGCGGAAAAAGAACTGTGTGGTTGTGATGCTGACACAGACGCCGGGGCACTTGGAACAAAGCCAGGTCGGGCAAATCATTGCTGAAACAGTTAACACGCAAATTCTGTTCCCGAACAACCGTGCGAAGCCCGAAGACTATAAAATCCTTCGGACAAACGAAAGTGAAGCCGCGTTTCTCTGTGCAGGTGCTGGTGGAGCGCGCATCGCCCTGATCCGGTCAGCAGGGGACAGTGTTTTCGTGGATTATGATCTCTCGGGTTTGGGCGGCGCATTGACCGTCCTCGGTGGCGGTCGAACCGGCGAAGAAAAGGCCCCCCACGGGTGGCGGCAAAACCCTCAATTCTGGAAGGAAATGCTATGAGAATTATAGTGATGATTGCGGCTGTGGCCGCCCTCGCAGCCTGCGAGGGAACAACCACTGGTCGTAAGTCAGAGTGCTTTGGTCAAAGAAGCGCTGATGGCACTTATGTTGTTACGCGGAACGCAACAAATCACTTCACGATCAGCGCGAGTGACACTCCGGGGGGGCGCTATGATTGCGACTACCAGAGCTTCTAAGGCAGCTGCGTTTCTTCTCGCAACCAGTGTCGCTTCGTCGGCGCTGGCGCAGGGCGTTCCAGTGATTGACGGGAATAATCTGGCTCAGAATATCTCGCGGCTTACCGAAGCGCTGCGTGATGCTACTGACCAGGGTACGAAGATCGAAAACCGCGACAGCTTGGTTGAGCTGAAGGAAGAGCAACGGGAAGCTTATGAGCGGTTTTTGGCGGAATCGACGGGGACAACAAATGTTGCTGGGATAGAGGGCGGCTCGGTCAACTTCCCAAGTGCCGCAGAAGCCTACCCCGTCACAGAAACGGAAAACCAAGATGCACAGCGCCTGTTTGGTGACAATGCTTCTGTTGAACAGATGATTATTACCGTTGCTCGGCGGTATGAAGGCCATGCCGGTGTGTCGGCGGCTGGTCTGAATCCGCTGACCTGGCGCATTCTGTTTCAATCGCTGATTAAACAGGAAAGCCGTTTCAACAATGCTGCTGTAAGTCATGTAGGAGCGCGGGGTTTTTGTCAGCTGATGCCTGGGACCGCTGCGGATCTCGGCGTGAACCCTTACGATCCGTGGGAAAACCTAGATGGTGGCGCGCGGTACATTTTGACCCAGCTTGCGAGGTATGGCCGCGTAGATTATGCCCTTGCGGCCTATAACGCTGGCCCGGGCAACGTGAACAAGTATGGCGGCATTCCGCCCTTTGAAGAAACTCAGAACTATGTTCGTCGTATCAAGGGTTACTATGACGAATATCTTTCGGTGATCACAGGTGTCGATATGACAGGATCGCTGGATGGGATCGACGGGGCGAATGCCGCATGGGGCAACTATGCAGATGCCTCGATGGGTTATGGCTCCTATCAATCCGAACAGATCAACGGAGCGATGCGCCGGATCGCGGCAATCCTTGATCAAGGCGACCCTCAGAACGTCAAAGAAGCCTACGACTGGAATACCTATTTGATGGCTGAAAGGGCACGTCTGATGGCTCTGACGCTGCGCCTGCGCGCAGCTCATGTGAAAGTCGAAGCTGCGCAAGGTTTGAACGAAGCCTCGCAACAACTTCAAGCAACCACCTTTTGGGAGTACAACGAATGAAACTGAAACCATTTCTTTGCGCGGCCCTGGTGGCCGCAGGTATGAACGGAACCATTGGTGCTGCGCCTGTCTATGCCCAGGGCGTTCCTGTTATCGACGGGTCCAACCTCGCCAAGAACATCGAGCAATTGCAGCAGGCGTTGGCTGATGCTGAGCGACAGCTTCAGCAGATCGAACAGCTGCAAGAACAGATCCAACAGCTGACCGACATTAACGGATTGCTGGAAAACGTCCTGGGATCAATCACGGGTCTCAACGAAATCGGCAATCTGTACAATTCGGTCGAGGATATTCGCAGCCGTGCTGAGAAAATCACCGATTTAAGCGGCTTCATGGACTCGCTCGCCATTGGCGATTTCGATGGCCTGTTGGACAGCCTTTTGGATGGCGAAGTCACCATGGGCGACAAGATGGCCGCCGAAGCTGTTCAAGACACGCTCTCAGGCGCAGGGTTTACACCCGAAACACTGAGCGGGCTCTCAAGCTCCGACAATGTGTCGGATGGCACGATCGCGCAAACAGCGGCAGCAAACGCCACAGCAATGGCGGCTGCACAATTGTCCTATGAAGAAGCGGGGCAGAGCATCGAACGCACATCTGGACTTGTTGACGAGATTGGCAGTGCGGACACGCTGAAAGAATCAGTGGATCTCAACACCAGAATGGCAGCTGAGACCAACTACATGCTGGGCCAGATGTGGCGCTTGAATGCCGCACAAGGGCTTGCTTCGGGTCAGAACGGCATCAACTGGGCCGCAGAACAGGCCAAAGAGCGCGCGTTCTTCGACTTCTCGGGAGCGGCAGAATGATCAGGAAAAGTCTTCTCGCACTCGCACTGATGGCTGTCTGCACACCCGCATTGTCACAGGACATAGAGGCGATGAACCCGAAAGAGCTGCAAGGCGCTGCGGCCGCGGCTGTCGTTTCTGAAGACGCAGATTTGCTTCTTGAAATCATGCAGGAAATGCAGCGTCGAGAAATGCTGTTCTTCAAGGAAGACCGCACTGCGATATGCGATAGGGAGCCAGCAAAAACCGGGTACTTCGAAACAGCTCATCCGTTCCATCACGGCGCTGCAAAGCAGTGGTATTTTATGAAGCTGCGCGAAATTCGGTTGGCCGAACAAAGCTGTGAATGCTTGGCGGCAGCTGCGAGTTTTGACGACTTGTTACAGGAACAATTCGGCGTCACGACCGAAACTATGACCGAAGAGGTCTTTTTCGCGATGCGTGATGAGCGAGAGAGCAATCGTCGCGCCATAGATGAAAACTACCGAGCGTTTCACAGCGCCAACTGCCGGGGAGAATAAAAATTGGCAGTGATTGAAACCCTTCTCACGACAGTGGACACGGCGGTTGCAAGCATCGGCGGCACGATTTTTAACTCGGTTGCCGCTGAAGTGCTGCCCATCGTGCAGGTGGGGTCGGTACTCATCATTGCACTGACTGGCGCTAACCTCGCCATTCAAGCCATTCCTATGACATTGCAGAACGGCGTCAGCCTCATGTTACGGATTGCTCTCGTCTATATATTCGTGAGTTCCTTCAACAATTTTGATGCTGTCTACGGTGTCCTGACTGACGCACCAGCCGAATTTGGTGCCGTGGTGCTTAACGAAATCACAGGCGGTAGTGTCACAAACCTTTATGACGGCCTAGATGAATTGTATGGCCGTGCGCTCGATGTAGGAGACGCCGTAAGCCAGAACGGTAGCTTTATAGCAGGTGCTATTGCGGGCGTGCTGATGTTTCTGGTCGCCGCACTTATGGCCGTTGTCAGTGTCATCATGATCGGCGGCGCGAAGCTCATGATCGGCGTGCTGATCATTCTTGGACCAGTTGCAGTGGCGACCGCTCTTTTCAAACAATCAGCACCATTTTTCGAAGCCTATGTAAAAATGGCTCTCGGTTTCGCACTTGTACCGCTATTGGCGGCTGCAATGGCGGGCTTCACTATAGCCGCTGCCACCGATGTAGTTCCCGACGATCTGAGTTCCGTTGACACGATAGGGGATATGGTGAGCTTCATCGTGATCATGCTTTTGGGGACTGGCCTTATGGCAATGATCCCCAGCACATCTTCTTCACTTGCACAAACCGGGATTGGTCTAACCGCTGCTGCCGCAGCAACCTATGTGCAGGGCCGTAAAGGTCTTGACGCCGGTAAAGCTGGGGCCAGTGCAACTGGTGGAGCCATTGGTGGGGCATATCGCGCCGCCAGAGGTCAGGCGCTCGATGCTGGAGCAAGCCGAGCCTCGAAAGTCGGACACGCGACGGTCAGCAAGGTTCAATATCTTGCGAACCGACTGAGAAAATAAACGGAATTGACGAGTTTGAAGGAAGGGCAGCCAATGTCAGAAAAAGGATTCGATGTAGACTTGGTGTTGCAGCCGAAACGTAGTGAACGGCTGGCATGGAAGGTAGCGACAGCATCTTGCGGTCTATCGTTGCTGCTGGGTGCAGCAATCGTTTTCATGATGCCGTTGAAGGAAACAGAGGTCTTCACGGTGCTGGTTGACAAAACAACCGGTGCAGCTGAGCGGATTGTGCAGGTCCAGCCCACGGGAATTTCGGACGAAGAAGCTGTAAAGGAAGCGCTCTTGGTCGCGTATGTGACTGATCGTGAGAGTTACATCCTCGCGGGCATTCAAGAGCGTCTTGAAAGCGTACAGCGTCGCTCAAGTGGCAGCGCGCAAAACTCTCTTCGCCGCCTTTGGACCGATAGCAGTGACAATGAAAGCTATCCACCGCGCGTTTACGGCCAAGGATCTGAGGTCTCCGTCAGGATCAAGGCAATCAACTTCCTAGAACCGCTCGTCGCGCAGGTGCGGTTTGAAAAATCGCTTCGCCGGCCTCGGCAAGAGGCCGTTACCAGATCCTTCGTTGCAACTGTTGGATTTGAGTTCGAGCCAAGACGGGAACGCCAGCTCCAACGAGTCTGGGAAAATCCGCTTGGATTCACAGTCACGACCTTCCGTGTCGATGCCGAAACGCTTGGGGAGTAAGTAGCAATGAACAGGAAACTTAACATAACAACTATTATCGGCGCGGCATTTTTGGTGGCGGCGACCCCCGCCATTGCTGAGCGAAAACCGACGACTATGGGTGCCGATGCGAGGGTTACGCACGTCACCTATAATCCGACTGACGTAATCCGTGTCCATACCCATCTTCGCGTAAATACAGCGATTGAGCTTGGGAATGGTGAGAGGATCACGCAGGTTCTGTTGGGCGACAGTGAAAGCTTCGAAGTGGAAGTGCTTTCAAACCGCCAGACTATCTCCATCAAGCCCGTGATTGCTCGTGCAAGCTCGAACATGACAGTTTACACGAACCGCCGCGCAATCGCCTTTTATGTGACCGAGGGAAGCGTGCAGCGCCAAACCTTCCGCGTGGTTGTCAACTTTCCTGACGACAGACCGCGCCGAACCGTTACTGCGACCGGCTCACGCGACACTGGATACCAGTTCTCAGGAAATGCAAACTTCCGGCCTGTGCGCGTTTGGAATGACGGTAGGAATACATTCTTCGAGTTTCGGAACGACACGCGTCCTTCAATCTTTCGTGTCAACGCCTCTGGATATGAGGTCACAACAAACACTTCGTCGCGGCGTCGCGTTGTCCGTGTGAGCGGCGTTCATTCTGAATACTCGGTTCGGATCGGCAACGAAGTCGTCTGCATACGACGCATCCAAGGTGGGACGGTTAGTAGCCGGTCAACTGTTGCTGCGCTTGCTGGGAAGGAGTTTTAATCATGGCTGAAGATCAAGAGTACGAAGTAAAATCGAAAAAGAAAGCCAAAGGCCCTGGCACCGCTGCAAAAGCAATTGTTGGCGCAGGCGTGCTCGGCATGGTGGGGCTTTTGGCCTATCCGCTGATCGCGCCCGACAACAAGGCCCCTCTGGAAACATCCGGTTCACTAGAGTTTCAGGAAGGTTCGCCGGACAATAGTTTTGCGCGCATCCAACCGGGTGAAGCTGAGCCAGAACCATCGTTCGATTTTTCGGGTGTTGATGCACAGCTGGAAGAACAGCGGCGGGCAATGGCCGAGCGCGAGCGTGCATTACAAGAACAGGTTCGGCAGCTCGAAGCGCAGCTTCGTGGCATATCGGATAACGCAGGTGCAGGGCAGCAAGAGTTGGCCGAACAGATCTCAGCCGCCGTTACAGCGGCGAATGAGGAAAACGCCCGTATCTTGCGAGAAATGCAAGCGGCAATGAATCAGCAGATCGAAGGGCTTCAAGCAAGATTGTCTGAGGCTGAGCAACAGAACGCCTCTGCGGAAATGGCCCGACTTGAAGCAGAACGCCTCGCAGCAGAGCGTTTGGCCCAAGATGCCGAAGCACAAAGGCTTGCCGAACAACAGGCCGCGGCCGAGCGCGAGCGACGAGCTGAACTTGAGCGCATCCGGCAGGAACAACGCGCAATCATGGCCGCGCGAATTAAATCTCCATCCGTGATTTATGATGAGAGAGCATCGAGCGGATCGACAGATCAATCAGCGGGCCAAAGCTCCCCAACATCCAGAAATCCAACCTCTGATGAACGAAATCGGGCATTTGTCGAAAGCGGCGCTTCTCCTGTTGAAGTGACCTCAGCAGAAGTGATCGCAAACCCGTCGAGGACTGTCGTGCAGGGTACAATGATCGCGGCGACACTGGAAAATGCCATCGATTCTTCATTGCCCGGCGCTGTTACAGCCATGGTTAATGAACCGGTATATTCATTTGATGGATCGGGCATTCTGATCCCTTCAGGATCGAAGGTATTTGGTCAATACAGCTCTGACATTTCACTTGGACAGGGACGTATTCTGGTACGTTGGTCGCGATTGGTTACTCCAGAAGGCCAGTCAGTCCAGATTGCGGCCTATGGCGGTGATCAACAAGGGCGGTCGGGCGTAACGGGTCGTGTTAACTCACGGTTTGGAATGCGGTTTGGCGGCGCTGCTTTGGTGTCGTTGATTGGCGCAGCTCCGTCAATCGCAGCGAACGCCTATGCTTCGGACAGCGAATTGGCTCGCGACACAGCCGAGGACATAGGCGACGATCTTGCCAACGCGAGTGCAGACGTAATCAACGAATATGCGACTTTGCCCCCGATCATCACTGTGGAGCAAGGCGCGCGTGTGACGATCATGGTTGATCGTGACTTGGAGTTCTATTGATGGACGACGCCGGCTCTTTTCTTGAAGCCTATTTCACGCCAATCAAGGATCTGCTCAAAGACAGTGAGATTGTCGAGATTGCCATCAACAGTGACGGAACAGTTTGGATAGAGAAACAGGGAGCGCCTTACATGGCGCTCCATTGTTCACACAAATTCGAAAAGATTGACGCCAACAACATCGGCACCGCGATAGCATCTGATATTGGGGCACAGTTCTCTGTAGCCAAGCCCGTTCTATCCGGAAAAATCGAATATGCTGGTCGCCCGCTTCGCGCCCAGGTTATCGCAGAACCAGCAATCGAAGGCGGAACGGCTATAACGCTCCGCTCATATAGCCACACTAAGATTTCGCTTGAGAAAATGGGCCTTCTGCATGGGAGTCTTGTTGATCTTGAAGAAAAACGGCGCGAGCGCGCTCAACATGTCGCGGATCTGGCCCAAGAAGGCAAAGTCGAGGACGCGATGCGGGTTTGCATCGAGGACCGGCTGAACATTCTGATTTCTGGCGGAACCTCAAGTGGTAAAACCACGTTTGCGCGCGGCCTTCTCGATCTCGTTGAACCGCAAGAGCGTATCGTCACGATTGAAGACGCCTTTGAGCTGTTTCCGGAGCAACCTAACTCGGTCTGCCTTCGTGCAAAGCGAGTTGAAGGCGGCGAAGTCACAGCAGCGAAATTGCTAGAAGCAACGCTCCGTCTGCGCCCTGATCGCATCATTCTCGGTGAGCTTCGTGGTAACGAATGCAAAACCTTCCTTGATGCAATTAACACCGGCCATGGGGGCAGTTTCACAACTATCCACGCTGATACAGCAAAGAAGGCGCTGGATCGCTTGGCGCTTATGGTGATGGACGTTGGTATGAACATGACCTTTCAAGAGGTTTGGCGATATTGCGCTAACAGCATCGACCTGGTTGTTCAGCTTGGCAGGCACGATGGCCGTCGCGGTGTAGCGGAAATATTCCTGCCAGCGCTTCACATCGACAAATAGGGGGCGTCTGCCCCCTACCCTTCGGGCGACCCCCGAGGATATTTGCGGAAAGATGACATTGGTTTCGGCAGTAAGGAATTTGCACGATGGGGGATGACAAATGAACGATTGCAAAGAAAGCGAAAATAGCGCCTTGGCAGGTCTCGATCTGGTCAACTGTGCGGCAGATAAAACGTCATGGATCTGGGTCTGGGTGATCGTTGCAATCCTCATTTGCGCTATCGCCACATACCTTTGGCGCAAACGGTGACATGAAGCTAAGACGACCGAGAAGAACGATCCCTTGGCTCCGGTTTTCGCGAGTGCCGTGGGGCACTGTCTATTTGCTTCAGTCAAGAAGCGAGCCAAGGCTGTTCAAAGTCGGATTTACGAAACGAAGAACCAAAGACAGGCGTGCTGAGCTGAATCGTGTTGCTGGCGATGATATGAAGATCGTATCAACTGTTTCCCTGCCGTGGGCCAGAAATTGCGAAACTCTGGTACTACGACGCCTGCGAAGAAACCCGTTTCGAAAGCGCGATCGGCGCGGAACAGAATGGTTTTGGCTTTTCGCAACCGAAGATTTTCATAGTATCGCAGACCGTCTCGAAGCAGCCTCTTCACGTATCGAGTTGATAGCGAAATTGAAGCTCTCGTGGCCTCGTGGTGCGACCAAGCGCGTCTTCCGGCCCGAAAGCCGGGAGCGCGCGCCAGGTCAGCTCTAAACCTTAAGAATGCAGAAAAATGATCTCGTCTTCGATGCGGCTTGGCGGCACTGACCAGGCCACGCAGAGACAACCATCCCGGTCTCTGTATCGCTTGCCTACCTCGACAAACTGACCGTCAACTTTGATCGAAATGCTCAGCTTGTCCGGCAAAGACGAAACATCAGTGTGAGAGTGTTGCTGGTTTGTGATCAGCCTTCCGGCCGTAAGTGCTGACTGGTTCATGGATGATTCTCATTGTGATAACCTTGGGTTGTAAGGGTGTGATTGGCGGTGTATGAGGCCCATTGCACGAAACAGAACGAAACGAAACGAAATAGAACAGTGTAAAGTATTGGTAAAACACGGTAAATTTTATGTTCCGCCTCCTGGCGATGACCGTGATTTCAAACAACTTTTTGAGTATTTGGCCTCTGTTGGCGCTGGACGGAAAGTTGGTGAAGACGGAAATGCGGTAGGACCGTGGACCCCAGAGCTGCTTGCGCAGGCAATTTCGCAGATCGACTCGAATGAAAAAGGGGTAGATCTGAGGACCGTGCAGCTTTGGTTTCAGAGTAACGATAAGGGTATCGGTGCAGACAACATTCTTTGGCTGGCAAGAATCTTTGGCTGTGGAGATCCTGAAGCCACCTTACAATGGCGCGCAGAACTGAGTGCAGCAAACAGACGACTTGCTGCGAAGCGGAAAGATAAGAAAAGCAGCAAACAGGTTGCAAGCCTGAGACCGGAAGACGATCTATCCACTAAATCGGCGGATCACGTCAGCACCGAGCGTAACAATGATGGCAGAATTTCAGGGCCAAGGTTCAATCTGGCACAGAAAACAGAATCTATCTTTGGCAGTCAAAGCTCGATGGCATTGCCGCTGGTTATCTTCACTGGTGCTTGCGCCCTTGCTCTGATTGCTTTCACACTAAACATCCATAGTGTTCTTTACGCGCCGGAAGGCGGGCATACAAAGCAGGTCGGTTTTCTGTGGGCACCCAATTGGACAATCGTATTCATTGCGCTCTTGCCACTGTTTCTATCTCTTTTGATCGAGCTGCTGCGTTGCTGGAAAGAGGAATGGCGACCTGAGCTTGTGACGCTGGGAGATCCGGCCTCTGCCAGCGATAGCTGGGAATACAGGCTCAGGGCTGCGTCATACATTTTCTGGACAACTTTTTTTATCACGGTGGTACTGGCATCCGTCTACAACTGGACAGCGACGCATCTTACGCCTTTGCTGAACGGAGACACCGGCTCATGGCCTGTCGATTGGGGCCGAATTGCTATCGTGCGGCCTGAACTCATTTCCGTGCCGAGCGCGATAGCCTTCTCTGGGATGGTTTTTCTATACAACGGCTTCGCTGCCTACTTCTTTTTCGCCGGTCACATTCTCCTGCACCTGATGAAGCATGACTATCTGGGTCTCGCAAAGCGTCTGGACAACAGGTTGGACACTGAGACTGGTCGCGAATTTCAGAGCATCAGCCTCTCGCTCATGTACGGGATTTACCGGTGCACTGCATTAGGCGTTGTGATCACGATCATGATGAAGCTCCAATCAAGCTTTCTGCAATCTGATAGCAGCAACCTAATCACATGGCTTGTAGCTGATGTTCAATCGCTGTTTGAAACCCACCATTATGCCGGATCGCGAAAATTGTCGTTCGGGATCGCTCCAGGGTTTTACTATAGCTTCTTTTGCTTGCTGGCGATTGTTGGCGTCTTCGCGAACGCCTCGATCAAGATACGATGGATGATGGGGCGTCTTGAAGTAAACCAGATCGACCGTCGCTTTTTTTCACCCTGGGCTATCATGGATGGCAGCATGGCGTTGTTGGTGATCAGCTATTTCCTTATCGGCGCCGTACCCGGATTTTCGATCTTCCTGCTTTTTACCTTGGTCGTAACAGGATACTTGCTCACCAAACCTGCCTCCCCTTGGGGTCAGCATTCCCGATATGAAAGGCAAACATGAATCGTACTACCGTGATGGAAAAGGCCCCATTCTTCCCTGAAGTGGCAGAGGGTCCGCGCAATGTGAATGCGTATTGGATTAACACTGACGATAATGTGCGACTCCGCGTTGCCCACTGGCCGTCCGAAGATGCCGCGAAAGGCACGGTGTTTGTGTTCCAGGGACGAACGGAGAACATCGAAAAGTATGGCCGGGCGGTCGAGGCGCTTCAATCGCAAGGATATTCAGCTTTCGCGATTGACTGGCGTGGTCAGGGGCTTTCGGATCGAGCTGATGAAGATCGCATGTTGGGCCATGTTGACAGATATTCCGACTATCAGAAAGACGTGTCGGCAATGCTCAAAGCCGCCGAAGCGCTGGACGTTCCGAAGCCTTGGTTTCTGTTCGGGCATTCATTAGGGGCCTGTGTCGGCCTTCGCGCGCTGTCAGAGGGTTTGCCCATGTCGGCATGTGCGTTCTCCGCGCCGTTGTGGGACATAAATCTATCAGCGTTTCAGCGGTTCGCGGCCTGGCCTCTGACATGGACTGCCCAGCTCATCGGCAAGGGTCATGCCTATGCACCGGGCACACGCGGGGAAAGCTATGTGCTGACGACCCCATTTGATGAAAACCGGCTGACCCACGACGAAAGCAGCTATCGCTATTATCAGAGCGTTTCGGAAAACCTGGAGGATCAGCAAGTCGGTGGACCAAGCATGGGCTGGCTGTATCAAACGCTCAAGGAAACAAAGGCGTTGTCTAAGATCGCGTCGCCTGATGTTCCGTGCATCACATTCTGCGGTGCCGAAGATAGCATTGTAGCTATCCCGGCAGTAGAAGACCGAATGTCTCGATGGTCACGCGGAAAATTCGAACTGATCCCCAACGCAAGACACGATGTTCTCTATGAAGTCGCAAGTGTTCGTGATCGTGTGATTTCAGAGATTTGTGCGTTGTTTTCTTAACCAGGTGGAATTGCGGTTGGAGTTAGTTCAAAGCCCATGGTCATTATCCAGATCAGGGGTCGGATCGGTTAGAAGATCCTGCTTCAATTGTTCAAGCTCGTCTTCTGACAAGGCCCCGGCAGCAACCGTGGCTTCCGCCTGCCGCAAAGCTGCATCCCGAAATTCCGTATCTGTCTCAGCCTGGGCATAGTATTCTTTCGCCCCCTCATATCCAGCTCTCACCGCCCAGCGAGGCGCATTCTCGGAAAACTGAAAGCTCTCTCGACTTAGCTCCGCTACCGGTTCCGCTACTTCGCCGGAATTGTCATAGAGTGTCGATGAATCAGAGAGAGAAATTGCCTTGGGAAGGTTTTCCATAGATCGCTCATAGCGACGGGCAACATCTTCATCGGGTACAAAATGGCCGCCATCGGCCACACGTTGCGAGATCCGATCTATGTTAGCTTCTGGCGTGCCGACACGAACATAGTGCAGCTGAACTTCGTAGCCGGCTTCTTGGGCTTGCTCCATAAGACGAAGCGGCCCGTTGCCCGAAAGCGTGGTTTCCACGGCGAAGGTCTGTTTGTTTTCGATGGCGTCTTGCTGTTGAGAAAGGGCTTCTTTGCCCGCCGAAACAGCTGCGGCGGCTGGATTATCGGGATTCAAGCTGCGAGCAATTGCATCGGGATCAATTACCGGAGCGTCACCGGCCAG
Source organism: Phaeobacter gallaeciensis DSM 26640 (assembly GCF_000511385.1). Taxonomy (NCBI): domain Bacteria; kingdom Pseudomonadati; phylum Pseudomonadota; class Alphaproteobacteria; order Rhodobacterales; family Roseobacteraceae; genus Phaeobacter; species Phaeobacter gallaeciensis. The sequence continues at coordinate 60,396 of NC_023141.1, read as the reverse complement.
CCCCGAAGCTGTGAGGGTGGACTTTCCCGATCCGTTGGGACCAGCAACCACAATCAAAAGCGGTTGTTCTGTCATTTGTATGGCGCGTTGTCCGACCGATCGCGGTATGGTCGTGCTTCTTCTCGACCGCTTTTAGAACGCGCAACATAAACACCGTCAGAACGGCGTTGAATGAGCGGAATACCCCTCGCCTGTTGCTCAGCCAGCAAAAGTCTCTGCCTTTCTTGAAAGGCCGGTTTGTCAAGTCGTGGCTGCTTCATCGGCCCTACTATCCATCCTGCTCTGAACCTCGGCTACAACATCCTTAACCGCATCTGGAGCATTCTCGCCAGAACGCCGACCAGGTTTGCGCGATGGCGGGCGGCGTCGTTTTTTCGCGGCAGCCGAAATACTTGCAAATCCGGCCTCGGCTTCCTTGAGAATTGCACGGCGCTGATCCTCGGTCGGCGGTTGCGATGGCTTTGATCCAGACAAGTTGCTCAGCTTTGCCACTTTGGTTTTCTTCCGCTCATGTTCGAGAGGCGGATAAGGAAGCAAATGGGTTCCCCTCGCAGCATCAATCGGTGCGAAGTGATTGTCTTCGTAGTATCGAATGTGGTCAGCTTTTATCGGATACTGACCTTCTGGAAGGATCAAAACCTTGTCCAGCGGAAACCGCAAAAGCTCGCTTGCAGAAATCAATGGACGTTCTTCTGATCGACGGCTCACATGCGCGCTATCGTCCAGGTCTCGGATGCGTGATTGGCTTTCGCTTTTTGATGTGATCGTCCGCTTGCCCAGAGCTTCAGCAAGCACGGACGCTGTTCTATCATCCTGTGGTGTCATGTAGATTTGGATGCCAGCGCCAGCCAACAATGAACGCCTGTCAGCTTCCCCATAAAGCGACGGTGAATCGAGGCCAGCGATGGATTGGGAAATAATGAAAAACCGACCACCGAATGCCCGAATAGTTTTGATCGACTGCAACACAAGAGGTTGACGGCCGAGTTGGTCAAACTCGTCCATGAGAAACATAACCGGATGTGGTTCATCTGGACCGGGCTCAGCTCGTTGAAGCGATGCGATAGCATCTGCAAAAAGCAGCCTGATCAGAGGTGCAAGGGTTTTCAGATGCTCGGACTGAACTGCGATATAGAGGGTTTGTGGTTCCTTCCTGAAGGTAGAAAAATCAAAATCGCTTTCGGAAGTTGACCGTACAACTGACGGATCAGACCAAAGCTCGAACCCAGCTCCGTTGATCACAGAAATATAGCTGTCCACAATCTTCTGGGTCTCGCCAGCCATTTCATTGAATGTTCTGGAAACAATGGGGATAGCCGTCATGTCCGCATATGATCTGTAGTTGTCCGCGCGTCTGCCGCCCCCACCCATGATCTCGGACGCATAACCTAGGGTTGGCGTGCCTTGCTCGATGGCAAAAAGACAGGACGCGACAAACAGCCGTTTGCCTGCCTGATAGAACCCCTTGGCATTGTCACCTTCGACCACAAGAAAGAGATCGGCCAAAGCATTCAACGCAGTGTATTGCTCATCTGTTGACGCCATGTCTGCGATACGTTGAAGGGGATTAAATCGGTGCGTTCTTGTCACCCGGCCAGGCGTCGGCTTGCCTTCCATGGCAGGCATGTCAACGTAATCGAACGGTGAGAAATACCAGATTTCATTGCCCAACCCCTTCTGGCGATGCACTGAAGACTTTTGAAAATTCTCACCCTTAACATCGAGGACAATGGCTGAACCATTAAAGTGAAGAAGGTTCGGCAGCACGAAGCCGATTCCCTTTCCTCGCCCGGTTGGCGCAATCATGATCGCGTGCGGAAAACGATCGGGTGATGCCGAAATAAATGGCTTATCACTCTTTGGGCGACCCAGCTTGCCGTAGACGAAACCATTCACATCGAAGCCGCCAATCATCTTGTTGCGTCGGATCTCCGACTTGGATTGGAAATGAGCATCGTCATACTGTGTCAAACTGCCACGATAGACACCGGCAACGCCAACAGCGGTCAAAGCGAAAGTCACAGCGCCGGTAATCAAAAATGCCGATTGTAGGATTGCGGGTGATGCCTCAAGGGTTGCCCAGGAGTATCGAAGAAAGAACGGTTGCAGAGGATCAATTGTCGCTACGGATTCCTTTCTGGCAACAACAACGTAGATAGTCGCCAGCATCGAACCAATATAGCCGCCCGCAAGCAATCCGCCGAAAAGCGCCAAGACATAGCGCCAGCGGGTTTCAATATCTTGGATCATGGCAACCTCCTAAACTCTTATAGACTAATATCATCTGACAGGTCTGGCTCGACACTGTGTTCTTTCTCGGCAACCTTGATAGCTGCGCTTTGACGGGCGAGCTGCTGGAATTGATCAACCGGTTCGCTATGCCGCTCATTTCCATCGGAAATGTCGGCTTCGTTGCGAAGCTCTGATCCCACAGCGGCCCGAATAGCAGGGTCTTTGATTTCTTCACGCAACGCAGTGTAGTCCCCTGCCCTAACGGCGTCCAAATCTTCTTGCGATAGCTCCTGCGACATGCGTTCAACGATCATTTCAATCGCTGGAACATCTGACAATCGCTGATACCTCTCACCATAGATCAGCTGATCACGAGCAATGACTTCCTGAAGGTCGCGAGGCACTTCGTAATCCGCGAAAATATTGGCAGCTTCTTCGGACAGGTCGCGCTCAAGTCGGTCATAGGACACTGGAAGTTGACCCGTAATCTCATCGAGCGCAGATACTTGCCCATCTACGAGTTGATCAACCTGCCGTTCTGCGGCCTCCGAATCGAACACTGCACCATCTTCATGCCGCGCAAGATCCAAGTGATTGCGACGTGAAATATCCAGTGAAGTGCGCAAACCAGCTTCATCACGCTCCATGAGCGCAGGCAAAGCGGCCATATACTGCCGTTCGTCGTTCGTCATAGACGATTCAGACGCCATCAAATCGCGCAATGAATCAACATAGTCGCCCGCCGTTTCAAGGTTTTCGTGTTCTGTGCCAAGAGCTGTCGCGGAAACAATCAATGTTTCATATTTGGAGAACACGCTGTCGCTGTCGAAATTCTCGCCAACTCCATTCTCCAACTCAGCCAAAACGGTGCGCGAGTGGTCCATATCCACCTCTGGGCCAACCTCCTGTGCGCGCCACCCCTCGACCTGGCCCGCTGTGCGGCTGGACAACATGAACCGCTCTGCCATCTCTTCGGCATTTGTTCCTGCTCTTTCAAGCCTGTCCTCATGCACAGTAAAGGCCGCTTCAAGTCGTTGCCTCAGATCATCCATCGCCACTTCTGATGCACGGTGCGCGGCGGGATCGTCGCCAAGATGATCACGAGCGGAATGAATGTCGCGTACAATGTCCAGGCTGTAAGGGTCATTGTCAGACGACAACTCGCGACCATGCTGCTCCATGAACGATTCAGAGACAGCGGCGTCCTGCATCAAGCGAGTTTGTTCGGCAAAACGCTCTTCCAGATGCACGCGCTCCGCTCCCGGCTCCATATCTTGAATGTCCGCCCACGCTTCTCGGGCAGACGCAAAAATACGCTCAACATCTTGCGAAAAGCGTTCCGTCGGGTCGATGCGTGGCGTATCAACGTCGGTTGCGGTCATGAGTGAACCTCCTTCTTTCAAAATATCAGATGCAGCGGAAAACATACCGCTCAATTTCTCCATGAACCCCCCCTGCCCTTCTGGGTCGGTGGTCAGGCGGGCTATCGAACTTAGGGATTGGTATTGATTGGCAAAGCTTCTCAGCATCGCTTCGCGCTTCATGCGCTCAACAATCGACATTTTGGGCGCTTCAACAGAAGGTGTTTCCTCGCCGGTCATTTTGAGATTGTCGTGTGCTGCGCGATATTCGGTCTCTCTGGGCGGATACTCAACAACACCGCGAGACAAACGAGACGAAGCATTCAAAGCCACACCATGTTCATTGGCGATTTTGGCATGAAGCTCACGCATCACGTCATAGTTAAGCTCGGATTTCATACTTATCGACAAAAACTGGCCGTGGTCATTGCCACGTTTATCAACCACGAAATGAGCATGGACATGATCAGTGTTGGCATGAAGTGCAGCAACATAGCGCCACTGGTCTCCAAAGTCGCCGGACCCAAACACCGCCCTGCCCCACTCCTTTGCGATGTTCTCCGCCGCTTCCACATCCGTGTCCTTTGGGAAGCTCAAAATGATATGGTCGGAATGTCCTCGCTTGGGGTTTCCGGCCCAACTGCTCGTCCACAGCGGAACCGTGGTTTCTACAGAGTTCTTGTAAAGGCCGCGCTCAATTCCATTGAAGTTCAGCCATGTTGATTTTACCGCCTCATCACGGGTGATATAATCCAGCTGGCGGCGCAGCTCCTTGGGAGAGTGAGCACCGCCATTGCGCACCCTCTTTACAACGGACTGTGGAACCCTTTGTGCGTTGCCTGCCATTGCCCTAGTGGCTCGTTGCTGACGAGTTCCAAGGCGCAGCATGATCGCCTTTTCTATCGGATCGGAGCGCATTCCGGCATGGCGACGACCGATATTTGGCAGCACCTCACCGATGATGGCGTCTTGAATCGAAGTCTGGTTACTCATTCATCGCTCCTCCGATTGGAAAAGCAGCCTCAACGAACGCCCTTTGCCGTGATGCAGACACAAAAGCGACAAGCTGATTAACCGCCTCATCGACCTTCACATCGAGTTGTTGCACGAGCTTCCCGTCCCTTGCATTCCAGGATAGCCGCCCGGACTGCGCCAGCGTCACGAGCTGATTGAGGTTCACACCGATGGCATTTAGCTCTTTTCTCAAACCCGCAAGCGCCTCAATTTCCTCCGACTGAAGATCCAAAACACCCAAGGAATGACGGACAAGACGCCTAACACCGTCCGACATGGTGATACCAAGCGCCTCTGTTTTGGCTTTGAATGCCGCGTGTTCCTCGTCTGAAACGCGCCCTCGGACGTTCTGACCACCGGTCGTCACGCTTCTTTTTTGCTTGCTCAGCCGGATTTTCGTCACCGTCGAACGATGCCGACCGAGCTTTCGCGCAATGGAAGCATCGCTTTCACCCTCAGCAATAAGTGCCTGAATTTTCAGGCGTTCCTTATTGGTGATGCGTTGTTGTTTAGGCACAGATTTTGGCTCCGTCAAAAAGTGTGATAAACTCTTACCACAATATACCGTTCCAGCCAACCGACCTTTTAGGCCGGTTTTCGCTCCTTCGGAGAAGTACCACTTGCGAAAATCGAACAGCCTAAAAGGTCTCCGTTTACGCCACCGGAAACCGATGCAAATCGCGTTTCTTCAACAGGTGGCGAAAGTAATGAGATCGCAAAGCGACCGAATTGCCGTTTAGATCGCCCCAGGCGCGCAGCGCGTGGGCGATCCGCCTTCACACGCACACACACGGAAGATAGGGGCGATCATGCTCCCCACAGGCTAAAATGGCGATTATCCGGCGCTTAGGTGCTGCGGTGCTGCGGTGCTGCGGGGTAAAGGTGACAGGGCATACCGACGCCAAAGCGCGATGCAGCTCAGGTGCCAAGGTGTGACGGTGCTGTAACATATGAGCGCTAAGGCGCTGCAACGCTAAGCCGCCAAGGCGTAACGGCGGCACGGTGCCATGAAGCAACGGCGGAGTGGTGTATTGACGTAACAACGGGACGGCGCTACGGTGCCAAAAAGCCTCGGTGCAACGGGGCGATAGCAACTAGGCGCTAAAGTGCAATGGAATAGCGGTGCAACGGTGCGCCGACATAGAGCAGGAAAAGATCATGAAAGTTATCACTCTCATTCAAACCAAAGGCGGGTCAGGCAAAACCACGCTTGCCATGACAATCGCGAGCGCAGCGCTTGCCAAGGGACAGAAGGTTCAAATGTTCGACGGTGACGTGAACAAGCAGCTTTTGAGCTGGCAGCCTGCCTACATGGACGCGGATTGGGGTCATGTCGAAAAGCCTGATTGGCCAGAGCATTTGCAAATTGACGAACCGCCTGAAAATGTCGAAGCACTATATGAGCGCCTTGAACAGCTCGAAGAAAGCGGCACCGATCTCGTTATCTTCGACACGCGCCCCGGCAGTTATGAAAGCACTGAGGACTATGCTATTGCGGCTGATATGGTTCTGATCCCGGCTCGACCAGCGCAAGCTGAGTGGCGGCTTGTCCTATCGGCTTTTGAATGGATGGCGGAGCTTCAAGCAACATTAGCTAAAAACGAAAGATTTCCGCAGGTCCGCTCGGTCATTGCCAATGTCCCCACAAAAATCATTCAAGCTGCTGCGGGTGTTGGTAAATCCGGATCGCTCCCAAAGCGAGATAAGGAAGTGCTGGACAACATTCTGCAAACGCCGCACCTGGACACAATGATCCCAAACAGTCGTATTCTCGAACATCTGCTTTATCACGGCCCATTGCCGGTCGCTGAGAACGCGCACCGACAAGCGCGTGCTGGCACTCTTATGGCGAACAATTTCGAAGATCTGACACAAATCGCCGTCAGCCTTTATGATGAAATCATTGAGGGGACGAAGGAATGACCCGACGCCGTATCCCCCTGAAAGTAGCTCCTAGCCCTGCCTCGCAGCGCCCGGAAAACAAATCAGTCGAAAAACTCGTCCAATCAAGTCGAGAGCATCAGGAACGAATGCGCAGTGTGGCGGGCAATCACGCAGAGGCCAAAGAAAAGCCAGCGGAACCCGCCAAAACGCGCAAACAGCCAAAGCGCACAAAACCCGAAGCAAAAGAGCCCAAACCCCAACCGGCCACCACAACCGCGCCAAAGCCAGAAACAAACCCGGAAAAAGCTAACACCGCGAGCGCCACGCAACCCATCACTCGCAAGATGACCCTGCATGTGCCAATCAATACCTTGATGGATAGCAGGGCAGGGAAGCTTGCGGAGACGATAAGTAAAGACAGGGAATATGTGATTGCAGCGTATCTGAAAAGAAGCACCGAAGCCCTGCGCAATCGCTGGAAAGCAGGCAAGCTCGATGAGCTGCTGTCAGACGCGAAGCTTTTGCTCGATCAATCGGCTGATAGTGGAACGCGGCCTGAACGGAAGTATCTTGCGCTTGACGTAACAATGATCAGTGATGCTCAAACTCTCTTTGATGATCCGTTGGGACTTTTGTCCGAAAACAAGATCATGAGCGCATTTCTTGGCGCGGAAATGCTCGCGCAGCTTACAAAGGAATGACCCGCAAAAGCGGGTCATTCCGATCAGCAAGACATGTCAGGGATTGGCTCCATACCTGACAATTGCAATGAATCCTGACTGGTTACGAAAGCATAATCACCGCCTTCGCCAATGATCGCCACCATCTTTGCCCACTGTTCCTCGTCAGCTTTGAACTCAGACACGACACCATTCTCAACTGTGAATGCTGCCTGTTCACCAGATTGCGCCAGCAGCACCACCTGCGCCGGGGCAGGGTGCTTTGCGAACTGAACTGAAAGAGTGGCGTTCGATTTGTCGCCAAACACTCGATCAGGATCGCAAGCCAGCGTGATTGAATAACTGTCTTCTGCATAGGAAAACACGGTCATTCCACGCGAAATGGATTGTGCCCATTGTGAGCCTGCGAGCGCAGGCGTTGCAGCTGCAATGAGGCTCATTGCAAGCGAAAGCTGTAAACTAGTTTTCATCACCAATAACCTTCTATTGACATGCACAACTCATGGCAGAATCCAAGCAATGTGACAACATGCTTGTGAAAGAATGCGCGGGCACGCGCCAAGGCGCGCGACATTCGTTTGGTTGGTCCGCCGCCACCTTTCGTCAAAGGCGTAAAGGGGCAAGCGCCAGCAAAGCTGGCGTCAATCTGTCTAACCGTGTCCTCGCGCTATGCGCTGCGGGCCGCACCATAGACAGATTGCCCCCTTGACCCCTCCGCCCAAAGTCGTCGGTCGGGCGTTGCCCTCCCTCCTTTGCCCCCGAAAAACCGTGGGGTTTTTCAGGACAAAGGCGCGAGGCCCCGCCAATGCGGACAGTTAGTCGCGTGTTGATAGCGCCGTGACAGAAAGGGAAGCCATGAACGCGGCAAAGGTTGGCAGACAGAAATGGCCTGACAGGTTGAAGATCTCCATGCGGATCAATGATGAGCTGTTGGAAGTGGGGCAGAGATACCGTGGACAAGACGGGAAGCTCTGCGTTGCCTGGACAGTACCATTCAGCAAGATCAAAAACGAGATCATCTATCTCGAACGGGCAGGGCAGCGCTCTTAGCGCTGCCCACGGTTTGAAATCGCCCGTCAGGGAGGTTTCAAACCCAATTTCAAATCTGACCAAAGGTTAGATTGGGGCGAGGCAGGGCGAAGCTCGGTCTCGCCCCAATTTTCAATGCCAGCACATAAGAAAGGGCCGCGCTGACGGTCCTTTCTTTCGATCTTTTTAGGCTGGCTAAACTTTCGACCAGTTGCGTTGCATGAATCGACTGATGCGGCATGTCGTGCCTGTGTCCACACATTCAAAGCATGTGGTTGCACGGCGGTATCCCGCAAAACGCTCTTTGATAACCTTGAACGTCTGGCGCTCGATTCCGTCACCAAAGGTCAAAGGCTGCTCAAAACGAACAACGTCACCGTGATTGACCTTCCGGCTCACCAATGCCGCATTTTTCCGGCAACGCTCTCGCCACGACACGGCATATTCACGGTCAGTTTCGCTCAACAGGTCAAGCAACTTCTTGGGGGCCATTGCCTCACATGGACCCATGCTTTCCTCCATGTCCTTGTAGCACCATTCGCCACCACCGCGACGGGTCAGGATCACGGCTGCAAAAACATACCGGCCCAAGCTATCGCGGGTGTATCCATAGGTTTCGGTTTCCTCTGTTTTACAGGTCACTTCAACGGCGACATACCAAACTGATCCCTTGCGGGTGGTGAGGATGGGCCGCATGGCCCGATCCTCATTCTCGTATGTCACAAGACGCTCAATTTCGGCCTTCTCGTCGTGGGGCGGGGTGTGAAGACAGGTCCAGCCCATTACGCTGCCTCCGACACTGCGGCCACGCTCTGCTTGCCCAGCACGTAGTCAAAAGCTTTCTGGGCCTGTGCTGCCGCCTTGAAAATAGCGTTCTTGTCGTCCTTGAGTGCTTTCAGCCAGCCTTCAACATAAGCTGCGGTCTGATCAAAATGCGGCTCAAACCCAAGATGAACGGCAAGAAATGCGCTGAAAATCTCGGCTTCAAGTTCGCCCATTGAATACTCGGCACGGTTCGCAAACTTCTTCTGGGTGCCAATGCGGTGATCGGCCAAGACATAATGCCCGATTTCATGGCTCAAGGTGCCGTAGTATCCGGCTGCATCGTAGAACGTGGCAACAGGTGGCATATGAACCTGATCGTTCTTCGGGTCATAGTAAGCTTGCGGCTTATCGCTGGTGACAATCTCAGCGCCGATAGCGTCAAAGAATGAATCAAGCTCCGGGTTCGCTTCGGTGCCAAGATCGCGGGGCGGTTCGGGGCGGATATAGTATTCCTCGGGCAAGCCTTCGATCTGATCCACGTTGAAAACGCTGAAATACTTGACCACGCGCACGGTCTCTGCCTCGCCATCGACCTCCTTTTCATAGGTTCCATAGTAGACCGATTTCGTGGACTTCGCGCCCTTTTTGACGCAGCCGCCCAATTCCAGAGCTTGCTTGAATGTCATCCAGCGCGCGGACTGATAGCCGTGCATCATGGCCGTCGCCCAAAGCATCAACACATTGACGCCCTGATACTTCTCGCCATTGTGCCGCAACGGAAAAGATGCGCCTGCCATGTCACCCGTCCACGGTTTGCGCCAAGGCGGGGTGCCTGCCTCGATCTGCTTAATGATGGTGTCAGTAACGTGCTGCTTAATGTCGAACCGTGCTTTTGCCATGTCTGGCCTCCTTGTGGTGCGCCCGTTTCGGTCTGGTGCCAAAAATGGGCATCGGGGTTTTTGGACAGCGCGAATGCGCCTGCTCCTGAAACCTCGAATGCGATGAAAGAAAGGATTGGGAGTGATCAGGGAAAATCGACGGGGTTGGTGCGGGCAGGCGGCACAGCCGCCAACACGGCCCTGTCTATTTTCATTGATCACGGCGGCATCCCTGCCGCAAACGTGTCGCCGCGGCGTTCGGCTCTGCCGAACCCCAAGACACCAAAAAAACCGGATCGCTAACGATCCGCTGCCCCATGCGACCGTCACCCGAATGGGCAGATCGGCGCGGTCCTGGGCGGGCATGAGACAAAGGACGGGGCGCGGCTCGGTGAGACGCGACCAGGACTATTGGATCAGCTCGCACAGGAGCGTGACGTTCTGGGCGCAAGCCGGATAACCGGCTGAAGCCTAGGGCGCGGTGACACGGCCAACAGGCCGGGGCAGGGGCCAACAGAACACAACGACTCGTCGTTATGGCAGCGCCGACAAGGGCAGGGGGCTGTCTGCCCCCGCGCCTTTGGCGCTCCCCCAAGGATATTTAAGGAAAGATGATAAGGAAAAACTCTGACTACATCGCGGCCCCTATGAACAGATCCATTTCGACTTGCTCCCGCACAGCCTTGGTGATGGTGTCCAGCATGTGATGCCACGTTTCGCGGGTCATATCCTGCCAGCCAGATACATGGTCGCCAAGGCCAGTGGTGATTTCAAAAGACCGTCCGATAGAAGCATCCCCGAACTGAGCATTTAAAGCCGCAACGGCGCGTTCCGCCTTTGGTCTGTCCAGAAAATCGGCAAGATAGACCGGCGGGTAAACGCCGGTCATGATGATGTTGTAAAAGGTGTTGGCACTCATTGGGCGTGATCCCCCTGCGGGGTGATTTCAGGGGCTTCAGCAAGTGGGGCAAGTCCGCGATGCCAAGGTACAGGGGACCAAAGCCGCCCATTGTAGCTGATACGAGCAAGGTGCTGGCCCGCTTGGTCGAATAGGTTTCCCTCCCCAAACTGAGACGCGCCAAGACCGGACGCCTGACGCGCCGCGACGTAGGCGCGCTGGCAATCTTCGACGGTCTCAAACCCTCGCAACCAATAAACGCCAGTCGCCGCAAACTCGCGGCCAGGGTGGATCTCGTAGCGCACCCGGAAACGGGTGCGCTCGGTGATCTGGTAGTGATCTGGAAAACTCATTGCGCCGCTCGTGCTGCGGTGCGCCAATCGTGCGCCCAATGCAAAGGAAGCGCGCCGGTGTTCGCGCTGGCAGGGAAGGGCAAAAGCGGGGTCAGCTTGTCCAAGAGGGATTTGGTAGCGCCGCCTGAATAATACGGGTTCATATCTTCGGGCATTTCCTTCCACGACACGTTGCGGGTGCCAGTTCCGTTCAAGCTGCCTTCGTGTTTGATCACGATGGCAACGGTCACGGTTTGATCCGTGTCGGCCAAGTCATAGACGCGGCGAAAATCTTCGGTGTTCTCGTCGGCCAAGGGAATGCGGACAGCGGCAACGGCTGAGGTATCGCCAAAAGACGTGGCGACGATTTCCAGCGGCGCAAGCTGGTCTGCGATAACAGCCTCACGCGGTTTGTCGGTGGTGAAAATGGTGGTTCCCATGAGAATGCTCCTTTGTGGTGCGCCCGTTTCGGTCTGGTGCCAAAAATGGGCATCGGGGTTTTTGGACAGCGCGAATGCGCCTGCTCCTGAAACCTCGAATGCGATGAAAGAAAGGATTAGGAGCCAGCGGGCCAAATCGACATGACTGGCGCGGGCAGGCGGCGCAGCCGCCAACACGGGAATGTCTATTTTGCTTGCTGGCGGCGGCATCCCTGCCGCCAAACAGCCGAAGCGGCGTTCGGCTTGCCCGAACCCCAAGGCTCGATGCCTGTCCAGGCATCGTTATGAGGCGGAGTAGGGCAGGGCACTTAGCCCTGCACGACCCGCCCTGCCGCGCGCGGCTTCCCGAACACGGGAAAGGGCGGTCTCTCGACCGCCCAGGTGCGTTAGCGCCTTATTCCTGATCTTCCTCCTTCGGTTTGGCAGGGAACGCAGCCATTTCCACACCGGGGAACATGTCGTGCTTCACTGTGACCGAAGTGACGTTGCCGTTGTCGTCGGTGTTCAGGAAGAGAACCCCGCAGGTGTTCCAGAAGTTTTTGCCGTCTTTTTCGCCGGTTTTAACGCGCAGTTTCAGAGCTTGTGCCATTTTGTAGATCCTTCATCTTGTGTTTCGATAAACATTCTCTGGCGTGCAGCTATGAGGGGAGTGTCAGCAGGTATTTTGTCGCGCGAGGAATGCCCGTAGGGCAGGGGAAAATACCTGTTGAAGCGGTTCTTGAACCGCGGCTCTCCCCGGCTGCGCGCGATGTTTTATCAGATAGAAACACATATGAGGGATCGGAAAGGGCGCCCAAGCTCGGCTGTGATCAATCAAACCAAGAAAGGCAAAAGCGTTTGGATCAGCTGAAGAGGCTCCAATGACCCACCGACAATAACGGCTGTCTCAGTACAGGTTTGCTGATGCCGCCCAACTTGTTCCGTGTGGAGATCCGCATCCCAGATAAGCCAATCAGGAAAATCAGAAAGGCGCAGGCCCGGGCAACGCGAGAGACAATCCCGAAGGGATGGAAAGCGCGGCGGGGCGGCTTCGCCGCCAGGACAAGTCGATCGTTACCCGCAAGGGCCGATCCGCCCCGACCTGGGCGACCATGCGAGCCGCGCCGGATGCTGACTCGATAGAGACAGTAGCCGGCGCTTTGGCCGCAGGGAGACAGGGCAGGGGGGTTCGGAGCGAAAGCCGGTATGCCGGCTGAAGCTTAGAGCGCGGTCACGAGCTGCAAGCTCGGGATGGCCCACAACCCTTTTCAAACCGTTACCCAACCCTTTCGAAACCGTTCCGAAACCCTTATCGAAAATGATGCTCAAAAGTCGTAAACTATCTATAAGGGGTGTTAAATAGCTACTGGAACTGTAAGCATTCTTTCACTACGGTTCTTCCTGACGACACGAAACCGAGGATCTGAAGCGTTCACGGCGCACAAGCTCTTCAATCGTCAAAGGAAAGAAGTGAAACGAAGGAGACCACTATGACACGATACACCCTAAACGTCCCTGTCAAATACGACGACAACGGCACTGAGAAAACGAGCTTCCGGCGAGTCGGGGCTGTTTTCGAAAATCAACGCCGCGACAGCGACGAAACTTTCCTCTCGATCAAGCTCGACTTCCCTGTTGGTGCGACCGAGCTGGTGGCCTTCCCCGCGAAAGCAGGCGACGACAGCGACGTAACCGAATAGGCAGTACGCGGCGGGCGGCCGATACCGGCCGCCGCGCAGCCGGGCTACTTGTCCCGGCTTTTTATCTCGAACGTGATTTTCAGAAAAACCAAGTTGACTTCGATAGCCAGGCTCAGGTCGATGCGCTGAAGCTGCTTCCGAATTGTTTTCAATCTGCGAGCTGCGATGCGACGAAGGCGGGTTGCTGTTTTACGAATGTATTTCATGATCTGTCTCCTTAATGAATAAACGAGGTAGAAAGACACGGCGGGAGAGGGGACCAGTCAACACGCGCGGCACGCGCCCGAAGGCTTGGTGTTTACAGGTTCCCGCGCCGTGTAAATTGGCCGATGATGTTCATGGAGACAGGGCAAGGCATGACGGACACGCATTTAAAAGGACGAGGCAGCGTGGTATCTGTGAGCAATGAAGAACCTGTTGCGTAAACTGCTGAACTATCGCGCCAAACTGGTGGCAAGAAAGGATGCTGTAGAAAGCTGGGAAAGACGTGTCGTAGATCCCATTGTCGCGAGTGGACGCGATGAGCTGCTAACAACAGCCTACAAACACCGATTTAAAGCTGTCCTTCATTCCTTATTGATTGGTATCTTCTTCGTGATCGGCTTGGTAGCCTATGCAATGAACAACGGGGAGTGGCTTTCGGACCATCGGTTTTACCTTATCCTTGTTGTTAGCGGCATTGGAGTAATCTGGACCTCACGAGAAACGCTCTATCATTTCAGAATATGGGCGCAGAAAATGGAGCGGTGGCTGGCGGAGAACGATCCGCATTTCTAGGGGCTTCCGCCCCCGCGCCCGATGGGCGCGCCCCGAGGATATTTTTCGGAAAGATGATGAGAAAAGATGAGTAAAACAGGAAAGTGCGGACATTGCGGCTATGAGCCAGTAGCGATGCGCGCCAAAGTTTGCCCGAAGTGCCACGGGGAAGACCCCATTCTTGCTGGGGCATCATTAGGAGATTGGGGCAAGGGTTTCGGGTTAGCCGTGGTAGCTTTAGCCGTGATGATTGGGATGATCGCTGTGTTCGGGTTCCCCAACTAAGCACGGTGAGAAACGGGAAAAGCGGCCCCGAAGGGCCGCTAACCGTGTCAGCCGAAGCCGATCAGGGAGTTCAAAACGACGACGACGCCAACAACGATGGCAAACATGAAGCCCTGAACGGTCAGAACCGATTGGAAAACGTCTGACTTCTTGACCATGTTACCCTCAATGTGATCGAGGCGGGTCATCAGTTGTTGAAACTGTTCGTTGCTCATTTGCTCGCTCATGGTGAGTTCCTTTCTCAATTTAGGTTGAAAACCGTCAAAAAGCAATGAAATCACTGCCCCATGCGGTCGCAGGCATTTGGACACGCCACGTCAAGGACGGCCTGCAAGGCCGCGTGCGAGCTGCGCCCTCTTTGGCGCGGTGAAGTCCTTTACGGGTGTGGGATAATGCAAAGACCGTGTGGGGTGGGGATGTTCGGCCCTGGGCGGCGCAAAGCGTGGACCAGGTTAACAGCCGGACACGATCTGCACGGGATGATCTTGGTGCATCGAGTCTGGTGACGACGCCGCGCAATGCGGCTTCTGCGCGAATAGCGCACGTCCTTGGCGCGGATGGCCGCAGGTCGTCTGGGGCAGGGACTAAAAAGGCAGGTTGCCACCCTCAAAAGAGGGTGAGCTGATCGCCTGCGATGGCTGGGCCAGTGCCGAGATTTTCAAGACGTTCTGCGCGCTCGGCCTCGATGCGTTGCGCCCGTTCTTTTTCAGCGGCTTCCCACTGTGCGGCCCGCTCTTTCTGCTTGGCGAAAGGATCGCCGTTGGCATTGAGAAAAACCGGCGCGGCGGCGGTATAGGCGCCAGTGAAAACCTCAAGCGAAATGCTGTTACCGCAAATGATCTTGCCAGCAAGGCCACGGGCTGCACATTGCAGATAGCACATGTGATAGGTCGATCGCGAAAGCTCTACCGCCTCGATCCAGACACTTGTTTTCAGATTGTGGCCCTTACCCTCGATCACATCAGCCACCGCCATAAGCATACCGCCTGCGCCTGCTGCTGGTTCTTGCAAGGTGATGAACCCTTGTTCATCAATCACCTGGTCAACGTTAGACAGGTTAATTTCAGCCATGAGGCGCGAAACCTCGTAAGGCGTGAAAAACTGCCCTAGCCTGCTGTCCAGTGCGCCAATCTCACCGGCTACCATACCCAGAAAATCGCAACCACCCTTGCCAATCTCGCCAAGGGCAATGCCCATGAGTTCGGGCATTTTGCGCACATCGTCCTTGTCGCGGTATCGCCCGACCACTTCCATATATTGTGCCTCTAGGGCGTCCTGTTTCTCGGTGAACGGGCTGGCTTTCTTTGCCAGTGCGCAATAGCCCATTTCGCAGAAATCAGAAAAAACCTCGGTGCGGTATTTTGAGCGGTCAATATCGTTGATCAACCGCACAAACTCTTTTGCTGCTGGTGTCATGCTGCCACCTCAGCGATGTAAAAATCTTCGGGTTGGCCGTTCAGCTTGTCGCCTGCGCGGTTGGTCAACCCAATGGTGTTCCCATTGGGTTGAAAAGTGATCAGGTATTGCCCCAAGCTGTCGCGGGTAACGTGGTATCCATCGTGGGACCACCGAACGGCTTTACCTGCATCAACGGCGGCTTTGATTCCTTCGATGGTCATTGTTCAATCACCTTTTCGATGGCTGAATTTTCGCTGCCGCAATCGTCGCAAACGGTGTGGTCGAAAATCGCGCTAAGCTCCCATTGCTGAAGCTCTGCGTTCCATTCGGCGTAGGCGTCCTTTCGGACGTTCTCGCCACTGCAAGCGCCGCAATGGATTGTCACGTCAGGATCGGGGCGGGGGATTGTGGCTGTCTGGCTCATTGTCCCAACGCCTCCGGTTCGGCCTGCCGTTCCTCGCGGTAATACTGGTGGGCGTCCTTGTCGTGACGCCCAAAGGCAAGCCCGTGCTGATCGGCAAAGTGGCGCAGATCGCAAAGCGCGTAGATCAAAAGCTCTCGCGCTTCCTCTGTGTCGATATAGAGGTCTTGCAACGCGGCTTTGATCCGGTCGCTTTGGCGGATCGCCCCTTGCCGCGCCTCGGCATTGCCATAGGTCAGGGCTTCGGGGGAAAGGTGTTGAATGGTGACGCCGCAGCACTCAACGCCTGTGGTGCTGTCAGCATCCAGAAGCCGCAATAGATCGTCGTGAATGCTATCACCCTGAGCGGTCAAGCTGTCGTTTGCGGAACAGGAATAGACAAGCTGGGCGGTGGCTGTGATCTCTTCTTGCATCACGCGGCCCCCTTCATCAGCTTATGAACAACTGTCAGATGATCGCTGTGGTTCTCGCCCCAAAACTCGGCGCTGGCCTGCGCTTTTGGGTGCGCTCGGGCCTCGGTCTCGGTCATTTCGAAAGGCTCAAGTTTAAAAACACGGCATGGCAAAAACACATCTACCGCACGGCCTGCACCAACAATGTTGTGAGAGAAAAACCAGAACCGGCCCAGCTTGGTTTCGCCAGTCTCCTTGAAGTATTCCCAAAGCTGGGGACGATTAAGACCACCCGAAAAGCTGCCTTCGCCAGAGCGGCTAAGGGAAAAACTGCCGCCCTCTGTGGTTTGCATACCGTGGGCGGTGCTGTTGCAACAACGCTCAAAGCTGCCGTTTGGCATGATCACAAAATCACCAACGCGCGGCTTGCCAGTGAATGCCTCGCGGGTCTCTTTCAACCCGTCCGCAATGACTTGGTTTCTTTCGTCAAGATGAGCATTGTCTTCGGTCGCGCCAATCAAACCTGCGTCAATCAAATGCCGGATGATCGCAATTTTGCATCCGGTCTCCGTTTGGTGGGTATACGTTCCACCCTCCCCGTTGATCCGTTCCAGATTGTAAACCCACGGGTCACGGTTCGGGTTCGCGGCCTCGGTAGGCCAATACGTGCAAACAATGTCGCTGCCAAAGCCGCGCATATCAAAACGAACTTCCGTGCGTCCGTCTTGTTGGCGTTCAAACGAGAGACGCGGATGGGCCATAAGCTCAAGTGTGCTGGTCATAGATTTGTCCTTTGTGGTGCGACGTTTCGGGCTTGGTGCCTTCTTTCCGCCGATGGGCTACGCCTCGGCTCTCTGATCTGGCCGAAATGCATATTTCGGACGGAAACAGAGTGGTGAGGGCGTAAGCCCGACCCACGGGCCTGACCGGGTGTTGAATGTCATACGAACCTGACCCAAGTGTCATAACGTGACCCAATCCCTGTTTTTGCCCGTGTGGCCTGTTGCGTTGATCTGACTTCCCTTTCTGGAAAATCAGGGCTGATTTGCAGGTTCAGACGGCGCAGCCGCCTGTTCCTGCTGATCTGCCACGTGGCGAACGCGGATGGGGGCGAGGCAATGCTATTCGACAAAAGTGGTGCGGCCCGCAGCGCAAGGCGCGAGGACACGGTTTTGTCTAATCGGGTTGCCCGAGGGGGAAGGCAGCGTCTTCCCCCTGACGGCCAGGGGCGTTTGGCTTGCCCAAATCCCGCTGGCCCAACAAACAAAAGCGGCGGGGCCATCAGCCCCGCCACCATTGCGGTCATTCGATTTTAGAGATTGAAATCACAGGATGCGGGACAAACCGGACTTGTGCAGGCGCGGCTATTGCTAACGCAGCATTTGCTCGCAGATGCAGCAGCGTGCGTTTTGCAGCGCAGCAAATTTCACCAAACCAGCCGTTCGGGGGCACTGGCGATGCCGTGGCTTGCTCCGGTGGCGAGCGCTGCTTGCCCGCTGAAGTCGATAGCGGGCTCATGCACAGCTACAAATCGGTTAGTGTGCCCAGGGCGCGTTCTGCGGCAAAACCAACGGTTTCGGAAAGTGTTGGGTGTGCATGGACCGCGAGTGACACATCTTCGAGTGTTGCACCCATTTCCATTGCCAGCACGCATTCTGCCAAAAGCTCTCCGGCATTTCGCCCTACAATGGTCGCGCCCAGCAGGCGATGGGTGTCGGGGCAATAGACCAGTTTGGTCAAACCGTCCCCACCGCCCGATGACAGGTTGCGCCCGCTCGCGGCCCAAGGAAAACTCGCAACTTTGTGCGGGATGCCGCGTTCCGTGGCTTTGGCCTGTGTCAGGCCGGCCCAGGCCAATTCAGGTGCCGTGTAAGCGACCGACGGTATGAGATCGGTATCCAGAGCGGCGGCATGGCCCGAGGCGACTTCGGCCGCCACATGGCCTTGATGGGTCGCGCGGTGTGCGAGCATCGGGTTTCCGGTGACATCACCGATGGCGAAGATGGTCGCAACGTTGGTGCGGCAGGACGCATCCACTGGGATGATGCCACGGTCGTCAACCTCGACTCCCGCAGCAGCCGGATCGACGAGGCTCCCGTTTGAGCGACGGCCCACCGCCTGAATTGCCGCTTCCGCCTTGATGGTGCTCTCAAACCCGCCTTCACAGGTGAGCGTTAGGGCGGTTTTTGAGGCCTTCACCTCGGTCACTTTGGTGCCTGTGTGGATCGCGACACCTTCTGCCTCGAGCGCGGCACGCAGGATCGTGACGGCGTCGTCCTCCGCGCCGGGGGCGATCTGATCCATGAACTCGATGACAGTCACCTTGCTGCCAAGCGCCACATAGACCGTCGCCATTTCCAACCCGATGATCCCGCCGCCCACGATGGCGAGCGTCTTGGGAACCTCACGCAGTTCTAGTGCATCGGTGGAATCCCAGATACGATCATCCTCGGGCCAGCCGGGCAAGCGTACTGGCGCTGAGCCCACAGCAATCACGGCTTGATCGAAGGTCCATGACTCGCCTTCAATCTCAAGGCTCTTGTCGCTTGTGAACTGCGCCGAGCCTCGAATGGTCTTGACCTTGCGTCGCTTGGCAAGGCCGACGAGGCCAGTGGTCAATTGTTCAACGATGCTGTCTTTCTTCGCGCGCAACTTGTCCAGATCGACAGAGGCGTTGCCGGTCGAAATGCCCCAGTCATCGCCCTGGCGGGCTTCGCGGATCACCTCTGCGGCGTGCAAGAGAGCCTTGGACGGAATACAGCCGACGTTCAGGCAAACGCCGCCGAGTGTGTCGCGTGGATCGACCATGACGACGTTGCGGCCCAGATCGGCGGCGCGAAAGGCACAGGCATAGCCGCCTGGGCCCGCACCCAAAACAATGAGGTCGGCGTGGTTGTCAGACATATCGGCCCCCTCAGACCATGATCCGGCGCGGATCGGCGATCAGCCCGGCAAGGTAGCTCATGAAGCGTGCCGCATCGGCACCATTGATCACGCGGTGGTCATAACTCAGATCAAGCGGGACCATCGGCACGGGGCGGGGTGTGTCGCCCTCCCAAACCGTGACAATTTCTGTACGCGTGATGCCAAGAATTGCCACTTCAGGTGGGTTGACGATAGGCGTGAAGCCAATGCCGCCGATACCGCCCAGATTGGTGATCGTCATCGACGCGCCGCCCATTTCATCCGGTCCAACCTTGCGGTTCTGCGCCCGCGTGGCGAGGTCAGAAATCTCTGTTGCGATCTGCCAAAGTCCTTTGCGGTCCACATCGCGGACAACCGGAACCATCAGGCCATGGGCCGTGTCTACGGCTATGCCGATGTGAACGTACTCCTTGAGCGTCAAGGTTTTGCCGTCCGGCGATAGCGAGGAATTGAACCGTGGGAATTCACGCAAGGCGCGCGCCAGCGCCTTTGCCTGAAACGCCAGCGCGGTCAGCTTAACGCCACGCGCCTGTGCTTCGGGTTTTAACTCTTTGCGCAGCGCCTCGATGGAGGAGACATCGGCGCGATCATGGTGCGTAACCTGCGGGATCAGGGCATTGGCCGCGCCAAGGTTGGCGGCAGCCACCTGTGCAAAGCGGCTCATCGAATCTTCGGTCACGGGGCCGAATTGGCTATGATCCACATCCCAATACGATGTGTCTCCGGCCGGCCCGGAGGCAGGTATTTTCCCTTCGAGATCCTCTCGTGCGATAGAGGTGCGGTCCAGATCCCTGGCCAGCTTTTCGAGGTCTATTCCCTTTTGCAGGGCCAGCGCTCGGACCGATGGTGCTGCGATGACGTCGCTCATGTCCGCCCCCTTACCAGCTGGCCGAAATGTATTGCGTTTCCATGAACTCAAGCATGCCTTCATGCCCGCCTTCACGGCCAAGGCCGGATTGTTTGACGCCTCCAAAGGGCGCGGCGGGGTCAGACACGAGGCCACGGTTCAAGCCGACCATACCGTATTCGAGCTGTTCACAGACCTGTAGCGCACGCTTGAAGTCTTCGGAGAAGACGTAAGCGACAAGGCCGTATTCGGTGTCATTGGCCCGGTTGATGACCTCGTCCTGATCGGTGAAGGTCTGGATCGCGGCGACAGGGCCGAAGATTTCGTCGCGTACGCAGTCTGCATCTTCGGACACGTTCGAGAGAACAGTCGGCGGATAGTAGAAGCCTTTGCCATCGGGCGGGGTGCCGCCGCATTCTATTTTTGCACCCTTAGCCACGGCGTCGGCGACGAATTCCGCGACTTTGTCGCGCGTATCGGCGTTGACCAGCGGTCCGACATCGACGCTCGGGTCGGTGCCGTCGCCGACCTTGAGGGCCGACATCCGTGCGCTAAGTCGCTTTGTGAATTCATCGACGATGTTTTCGTGCACATAGATGCGGTTGGCAGCGGTGCAGGCTTCGCCGAGGTTGCGCATTTTCGCCAGCATCGTGCCTTCGATGGCATTGTCCATATCGGCATCTTCAAAGACAACCACGGGCGCGTTGCCGCCCAGTTCCATCGCTGGTTTCAACACCTGGTCGGCAGCGCCCTTCAGCAGCTTTCGGCCAACACCAGTTGAACCGGTGAAACTGACAACCCGAATGCGGGGATCGTGCATGATGTGATCGACCAAAGCGCCCGTGCGCCGTGATGGCAGAACATTGACAAGCCCGGCAGGCACGCCAGCCTCTTCCAACAAGGGCATCAAGGCCAGCATCGTCAGTGGCGTTTCAGAAGCGGGTTTGATGATCACACCACATCCGGCCGCCAGGGCCGGGGCAATCTTGCGTGTGCCCATTGCGGCGGGGTAGTTCCATGGTGTTACAAGCACGGCAAGCCCGGCAGGTTTGTGTTGCACGACAATGCGCGCACCAGAGGCTGGCGCATGCGTGATCATTCCATCGGCACGCACGGCTTCTTCTGCGAACCAGCGAAAGAACTCGGCGGCATAGGTGGCCTCTCCGAGTGCATCAGCGCGGGCCTTGCCGTTTTCCAGCGTGATTAGATGGGCAAATTCATCAAGCCGTGCCGTCATCAGCTCCCACGCTTTGCGCAGGACTTCAGAGCGCTGGCGCGGCGTGCGTGCCGCCCAGTCTTTCATCGCGGCTTCGGCGGCATCCAGTGCTGCGTCTGCATCGGCAATATCGGCAGAGGCGACAGAGGCAAGGACCGCTTCGGTGGCGGGGTTGATGACGTCGAAACGCTCGCCCGAGGTGCCTTTGGTCCAGGTGCCGTTGATGTAGAGATCGGTGAATTCCATGGGTGTCTCCAAGACTTAAAGCAGGTGGCGGAGCGGTTGCTCCATGCGACCTGCGAATTCTGATAGAAGGCTGACGGCGTCACTGGCCGAAAGGTGATGGCCAGCGCACTCGAGGGTGATGGAAAGCCCTCCAATTACGCGTGTCAGCGTGAGGACCGGCGCGTCTTCCGCCCCGAGATCGACGGTGCTGACGCGGCTCATGCGCAGATCGCGCAGGATGAGATCGGGCGCGTTGTCGTCTTCGGCCTTGGTGATGGTGCTGAGCGGGCCAGCAGGAGCCGTGTAGACGCGGCAATGCCCAAAGCTTTCGACGACAATCGTCGCTGTATCGCGACCAAGGCTTGCGATGGCAAGGCCAGCGAGTAGGGCATTTGCGTCTTTCAGGTCGGTGTTTTCGGCAGCCCATGTGGCAAACGCACCAAAGCCATCGTTAGGCAGGTCAGCGGTCAGGCGACGCGAAGATGTGGCTGTGTGACCGACAGTCTCTGCGGGCAGCGCCCTGAGGACTTCCAGATCCGCAACATGAAAGGGTTGGGGGTGTCCGGCCATCACCAGTGTGTTCAGGTCCAGCCCCTGTTCCAGCGCCAACCGCCGCGCCTTGGGGGAGGCGAGGATACGACCATCAGGGGATGTGGCAACCTGCGCTTTGGGCGCCTTCCCTGGCGCAGGATTGGGTTCGTCCTTTGCTGTGGGGGCCGGATGCGGAGATGCAGCCGGTTTTGTTGCGCCACCATCCGCAACGCTGCGCTGCACGGGATTGGCAGGTTTTTCGGCAGATATGATCGCAATCGTATCGCCGACAGGTGCGGCTTCGGTTTCCTCGGCAAGCAATGCTGCCACGAAGCCATCGGCGCCTGCCTCAACCTCCATGGTGGCCTTGTCCGTCTCCACTTCGAACAGGATATCGTCGGCGGCCACGGCGTCGCCCAGTCCCTTGTGCCAAGCGACAATCACGCCAGTGTCCTGTGCCATGCCAAGTGCGGGCATTATGACAGCCTTGCCGTCTGGCAGCGGTGCGTCATCGCCGCCGTTTGCTTTGGCAGGGGGTTGCACAACCTTGCCGCTGCCTTCAGCGGTGTCGGACACAAGAGCGATGACATTGCCCACGGGGACATCGGTCCCTGCCTCGGCCTGCACGTCTGTCAGGTAGCCGTCGGCGGGGGATTCAACCTCCATTGTCGCTTTATCGGTTTCCACCTCGAACAGCGCGTCACCGGTTTTCACAGGATCACCAGACGACTTGAGCCAACTGACAATCTTGCCTGTGACTTGCGCCATGCCCAATGCGGGCATGATGACCTCATGCGGCATGAATCATCTCCCCCGACATGAGCTTGCGCGCGTTTTCTGCTACGGCTTCGGGCGTCGGCACCGTGATGTCTTCGAGCGCGGGCGAGAACGGCACGGGCACATCCATCGCGCCCATCCGCACCACCGGTGCGTCGAGATGATAGAACGCCTTTTCGTTGATCCGGCCCGCGATTTCGCCCGTGATGCCATAGCTTTGGTGCCCTTCGTCCACCACGATCACGCGGGAGGTTTTCTTGGCCGATGCGATAAGGGTCTCTTCGTCCAACGGCACAATCGTGCGCGGGTCGATAACCTCGGCGTCGATGCCTTCTTTGGCAAGGATTTCGGCTGCCGCTTCGCACACCTGCACCATCGAGGACGTCGCGATCAGTGTGATGTCGCGGCCCTCTCGCTTGATGTTGGCCTCTCCGAAGGGGATCAGGAATTCCTCCTCGGGAACGGGGGCCTTGTCGTTATACATCAGCTTGTCTTCGAAGATCACGACCGGGTTGTTGTCACGGATTGCAGTTTTCATCAGGCCCTTGGCTTCGTAGGCAGAGGACGGCATTGCAACCTTGAGACCTGGGATATGGGCGACAAGCGCGTGCAGCGATTGCGAGTGCTGCGCGGCTGAGCGGCGAGTTGCACCCATGTTGGTGCGTAGAACCAAAGGTGCGCTCATTTTGCCGCCAGACATGTAGTGCGTCTTGGCTGCCTGATTGCAGAGCTGATCCATGATCAGGTAGATGAAATCACCGAACATCAGGTCCACAACGGGGCGTGTGCCCGTCATTGCGGCACCAACAGCGAGGCCCATGAAACCGGGTTCGGCAATAGGCGTATCGACGACGCGCTCGGTGCCGAATTCCTCGACAAGACCGCTGAGGACCTTGAAGGGCGTTCCGGCCTCGGCGACATCTTCGCCGATGATAAACACGGTTTCATCGCGGCGCATTTCTTCGGCCAGGGCTTCGTTAACCGCTTGGGACAGAGTAATCTCTCGCATGTCTTTCTCCTCAGGCCAGCGCGTGTTTGATGTCAGTAAAGACGTGCATGTCGACTTCGGTCTCGTCGGGGTAAGGCGCGGCTTCGGCGTAGGCGACAGCCACTTCTGCGTCTTTCTTGACATCCGCATTCATCGCTTCGATCTCATCCTCAGTCGCAATGCCCTGCTCGACGAGCCAGCTGCGGAATTTGATGATCGGATCGCGGTTTTCCTTCCAATCCTGCTCTTCTTCCTTGGATCGGTAGTATTCGCGGTTGATGTCGCCCACATGGTGACCGTGATAGCGGTACGTCATAAGTTCCATAAAGAACGGCCCTTCGCCCCTACGGGCGCGTGCAACAAGGTCCTGTGTCAATTCGTTAACGGCCAGCACATCCTGCCCATCGACCTGATGCGCCTCGATGCCAAAGGCCTCTGCGCGGGCTGTGATTGAACCCGCGGCGATTTCCTCGGTCTTGGTGTATTCGGAATAGCCGTTGTTTTCGCAGGCGTAGATGACTGGCAACTTCCAAAGCGCGGCCATGTTCATGACCTCGTACATCAGCCCCTGCGCCGTGGCCCCGTCGCCAAAGAAGCAGACGGTGACGTCGTCCTTGCCCAAAAGCTTGGCTGTAAAGGCCGAGCCAGTCGCGATACCCATCGACCCGCCAACGATGGCGTTGGCCCCCAGGTTGCCGTTGGACTGGTCGGCAATATGCATTGAGCCGCCCTTGCCGCGGCAGTACCCTTCTTCCTTGCCTAGAAGTTCGCAAAACATCTCTTTGAACTCGGCGCCCTTGGCGACGCAATGGCCGTGGCCGCGGTGTGTCGACGTTATCTTGTCCGTCACTTTCAGCGCTTCGCAAATACCCACGGCAACAGCTTCTTCGCCCGAATACATATGGGTCAGACCCGGCATTTTGGCGGAGAGATACAGCTGGTTGGCGTTGTCCTCGAAGGTGCGGATGCGGACCATCTGGCGGTACATTCGCAAGTAGTCTTCTGTGTTTGTCTTTGTTTTGACCATGATGTCCTCGTGGGCGATGGGCTCGTCTCCGCCTTGCGCCGGGAGAAAACGCAAGGCGGAGCATTGTCGCCGGTCAGTAGCGGTTGGCGATGGGCAGTTCCTGCGCCGGGAAGAGCGAAATCACTTCACAACCGGTGTCGGTCACGACAACTTCTTCTTCGATACGTGCGGCGGAATAGCCATCCGATGCCGGACAGTAGGTTTCCAGCGCAAAGACCATGCCGGTCTGGATTTCCATCGGATTGTCGAGCGAGACTGCGCGGCTGATGATCGGGCGCTCGTGCAGCGCAAGGCCCAGGCCATGGCCGAATTGCAGGCCAAAGGCCGACAACTCATCCGGGAACCCGAATTCTTCGGCTTTGGGCCAAAGCTTGGCAACCTGATCAGTGGTTACGCCCGGCTTGATCGCCGCAATCGAGGCATCAATCCATTCGCGCGCCTTGACATAAGCGTCCTGTTGCGACGGGGTCGACATGCCGATATTGAACGTCCGGTAGTAGCAGGTGCGATAGCCCTGGTACGACTGAAGAATATCAAAAAATGCCTGGTCGCCGGGGCGGAACTGACGGTCGGTAAAGTTGTGCGGATGCGGGTTGCAGCGCTCACCGGAAATCGCGTTGATCGCTTCCACATCGTCCGAGCCCCACTCATAGAGCAGCTTGTTCGACATCGCGACGATCTCGTTCTCACGCACGCCGGGTTTCAGCTCTTCGTAAATCATATGATAAACACCATCGACCATAGAGGCGGCCTGCGTGAGCAGCTGAATTTCGTCCCAGTTCTTAATCTCGCGCGCGCTCAGCATGATCTGCTGTCCATCCACCACATTTAGGCCAGCTTCTTTCAGCGCTTCGAACATCGCTGTTTCGGCATAGTCCACGCCAACTGGCATTCCCTTCATGCCCGCATCTTCGATCAGACCCGCGATATCCTGGGCGTATTTCTTCATCAGGCCAAAGCTGGGCGGGATCGTGCCGCGCATACCGACAACGCCGGCGTGGCAGTTTTCCGGCACCAGCCAGTCCGAATATTTGCGGTGGTGCACCGCAGCCGAACCAAAATCCCAGACGTGCGGCGCGTCATCGCCCGTGATCAGGGCAAAGCGGCACATCTTGTCACGTTCCCACTCGCCGATCTTGGTGGCCGTGGTGTAGCGGATGTTGTTGACGTCAAAGAGCAGCAGCGAACCTGCGTCGCTGTTCTTAAGCGCTTGGCGTGTGCGGCTCAGGCGATAGCGGCGGAGGCGATCGTGGTCGATCCGGCGCTCAAAGTCGACGGAATTGTGCCCCCAGGCAGGAATTTTGCCCTCCCAACGCCAGTTGGGTTCAAGGTCTTGCGGCATGAGGACGTTCGGTGTCAATGCACGAGACATGTTGTTCTCCTTCGGGTGCGTGTGTTGGCACCCGTTTCAATGGTGAAAATTGTTGTTTCAGCGTGTTACGTCGTGGCCCAACCGCCATCGATTGAGATCATCTGACCGGTCATGTAATCGCTGTCGTCAGAGGCGAGGAAAGACGCGGTGCCCACGATATCTTTCGGGTAGGACACGCGCTTGATCACAAGGGCGCTGTCGACGATGTCTTCATAGGCTTGGCCTTCGCGCTCCTTAAAGCCGATCTCGACCAGATCCTTATCCAGCTGTTCCCACAGCGGTGTGACCACCACGCCCGGCGCATAGCCATTAACTGTGATATTGTGCTCTGCCAGCCCCAGAGCGCCACACTCCGTCAGCGCCAGGCAGCCGTATTTGGAGGTGCAGTAGACCGTCACATCAACCAGCGGTTTTTTCGACGCAATAGAGCCGACATTGATCAGCTTGTAGGGGTGATCGTCCATTGGGCCTTGGGCGATCATCTGGCGGGCCACTTCCTGCATGCCCAGCCACATCGCCTTGGTGTTGACGTTCATGATCATGTCCCAGTTGTCCTCATCTATATCCATGAAGAACCGAGGTTTGTTCAGACCGGCATTAAACAGACCCACGTTGATCGACCCGAAGGCCTCTACCGTGGCTGCCACGGCGGCAGCGTTGTCTTCGCGCTTGGTGACATCCATTCTGACGGCGATCGCCTTGCCGTTACCCGCTGCATTGATCGCATCGGCAACCTTCTGCGCCTCGTCGCCGTCTAGATCGCCCAGACAGACATTCGCGCCTTGGGCGGCAAAGCTTTCGGCGTTGGCCTGGCCCATGCCGCGGGCGGCACCGGTGATAAGAATGTTTTTACCTTTGAGGCGGTTGGGGTCCATGGTTGTCTCCTCCTAATGTCACGTAGACCTGTGTTTTTTGATGACTGCGTCCGCGCGCTCCTGGGCACGACGCAATGTGTCTGACGGTGTGATCAAACCGCGCAGCATGTCGTGGAATTCCTCACCGCAGATCTGGATGATTTCGGCGATCTCAGGCACAGGTGGACGCGGCCAGAATTGCAGCTCGTCGCGCCACGACATTGCATCGACTGCTTCGAAGACCGCCGACAGCCGGCGCACATCCGGGTCAGCGCCTACCGAGTAGCGAGGATTGGTCCGGCTGCCGTTTTGCACGTAGAGTTTCTGTGCCTCGGGAGAGGTAAAGACGCGCAGCGCCTCCACGGCCGCGGGCACACGGTCGGGCGGCAGATTGGCAGGAATGCCCATGATATAGCCGCCAACAGGCGCAATCGGGCTGGCACCGGGTCCTGCGGGATGAGGCAGATAGCCCGTCTGTCCGTTAGCGGGTGAGTCCTCGTCCAGTTCGAAATACGGGGCGAGCAGCGTATAGCCATAAGCCATTGCGATACGGCCCGCCGCGTAGGGTCGCACGCGTTCATACCAAGACATCGACAAGATATCGGGTGGTGAGTACTTTAGAAGTTCCAGCAAAAATTCAGCGGCGCGCAGGCCTTCATCGGTGTCGATCGTGACTTTATAGTGTCCGTCCGCCAGATGGTCCGTGGCAAAGCCGCCTGCGATAGGTGGCAGATCGAAGACCGGCTGGCCGAAGTCGGCAAGCGTCATCAGAACAGTATGTCCAAGAGCTGTCCCACGCGCAGCATTCCAGGCAATTCCGTGTTGGCCGCTTTGGGGATCGTGCAAAGCCTTTGCCGCAGCCAAAAGCGCGTCGGTCGTCGCTGGCGGCTCCAACCCGGCTGCCGCAAACAGATCCTTGCGGTAGAACAGAAGCTCCGGCGTTGTCTGCGCTGGCACGCCATAGGGCCTACCGCCCCAATGCGCAGCCTGCCAGCCAGCGGTGTGAAAATCGGCAGGGTCGAGACGCGCAACATCCATCGCGTCGTCCAGAGGCATCAGAATTTGGCGCTCTGCAAATTCGCCAACCCAGGGGAGGTCCACCGCGATAATGTCATACCTACTTGCCTTGCGTTCAGCATTACGAACGGCTTCCTCGTGTAGGCGGTCGATGGAAAATGCGCGTTGATGAATCTGTGCGCCGATTGACTGTTCAAACTGTCGCTTGAGATTATCCATAACCATGAAGGTTGGGTCACCATGAACCAGCACCCGCAAACCGCCCGCCAGCTTCAGGGGTTCAGACAGAACCTGAAGCGGTGGGATTGACTTGGCGCTCATATAGGATTCGCCAAAGTAGTAATCTCTGGTATCGCCGCCCGGCTTATGTCTAACGCCGAAATGGCCAACAGCCAGTCGGGCAACGCGGCTCGAAAGCTGTTTCCATTGCTCCATCAGCGCTTCGCTCGGGTGCAAAGAAAAGCTCTTTCCGGTCTTGGTGCGAGGGCGCTGTTCGATCAGGCCCGCCTCGAGCATTTCCTTCAGGCGACGGTTCGCAGTGGCGTATGGCACACGGCTAGCACCGATCAGAGCGGTGGCAGTGACTACACGCCCCTCGAGGTGCCCGCGCAGCAAGAGAAAGGTCATTCGCAGGTTCGGATTCGGTGCAGAAAGCTCCACCGTATCCTCCAACTCGTCGCCCAGCTCCTCAAGAAAGGTGATGATCTGAAGCATCTCGGTCTTGGCCCTCGGAGGGGTGAACCGGGCTGAATAACCTCTGCTCATCGCATTCATAGGAATAAGCTTTTTCTTTCTCGCTGACTGTGACGACTGTGCTGTGCGCTTGCCGACTGAAATATCCTTTTTGGACGAATCGGATTTGCCCATCGGTGATTGCCTCCGTAAGATGCGAAAGTGGGTAGCCAAGAAGTATCTCAGAAATATCCAAATCGAATAGTAAAATTATCAAAGTGGATATATTTCGTGGCGCGGCATTTCCGGCAAACTCACAGGGTATCTTCAGTCCACCGGACAATGATTCCCAGCAGGAGGCGGGAGTCGAATGAATTGAACTTAGACAAGTTCCTTGGGAGGAAGCCAAAATGAAACTTCGTAGAATTCTTGCGGCCACGACAGCAACGGCGGCAATGACCGTCGCCGGAATGGCCGCAGCCGAAACCATGACGATCGGCATCACGCAAAACAACGTGGGGGTCGACAGCTACCAGACCACGTACGAAAAAGCCTTTATCGCAGCCGCAGAAGCCAACGCAGACGTCGAAGTCGTCGTCCTGGACGCAGGTGGTGACGTTGCCCGCCAGATCGCTCAGATGGAAGACCTGATCCAACAGGAAGTTGACGCGATCATCATCTGGCCAACAAACGGCGAAGCGGTGATCCCTGCCGTCCGCAAGGCTCATCAGGCTGACATTCCGGTTGTCGTGACCAATTCGAACATCGCCGAAGCCGGTTTCCCGTTCGTCGCGACGTTCTCTGGCCCTGACAACATCACACAAGGCTCACGCTCTGCCGAAATCATGTGTGATCGCTTCAAGGCATTGGGTATCGAGAACGAAGCCAAGGTCGTTCACATCACTGGCCAGCCGGGCTACACGACCGCCATTGAGCGCGCGAAGGGCTTCAACGACCGTCTGCCCGAAGTCTGCCCCAACGTTGAGCAGATCGACGAGCAGCCAGGCGACTGGAACCGCGAAAAGTCGCAGCAGGTCATGGAAGCCTTCCTCGTCAAGTATGACGACATCGACGGCGTCTATTCCGGCGATGACAACATGGGTGTTGGCGCAATGAACGCTGCGGTGGCTGCTGGTCGCGAGGGCATTACTTTTGTCGGCGCCACCAACTTCGCTGTTGGCTATGAAGCAATGGCCGCAGGCACCTACTGGGGTTCGATCTACCAGTCACCTGTTGATGACGCTGAAGCCGCGCTGAAGTCCGCGATTGACCTGCTCAACGGTGAAGAACTGCCGTTCCTGAACTACTTCGACACGCCGAAGATCACTCAGGACAACATGGGTGACTTCACCAAGCCCGTCTTCTAAGACCAGACTTTCGGGCGGGGGGCTTCGGCCCCCCTTCCTACCTCTGGTCGGTTTCCGACAATTTATACAAGAACGGGAGAAGACCGATGGGTCGAGTCTCTGGTCGGTCGTGCATTGTGACCGGTGCTGCACAAGGTATTGGACGCGCTATTGGAGAGGCGCTGTTGGACGAGGGCGCCAGCGTTTGTTTCGCAGACATAAATGGCAAGAAGGTTGCGGAGATCGCGGACCTGAACCGGTCAGCTCACAGCGAAAGCCGGGTGACGCATGTCCAAGTTGATGTGACAGATCGCGAAGCTGTCCGCGACATGATTGAACATACAGTCGCGATGTTTGGAAAGTTGGATGTGAAGTTCAACAATGCCGGCGTCAACAAGCCGATGAATTTCCTCGATGTGACCGAAGAAAACTGGCGCTTTATCAATGATGTGAATGGTCTTGGCTGTCTCATCGGGATGCAGGAAGCTGCAAAACAGTTTATCCGTCAGGGTACATTCGGAAAGATCATCAACACCGCCTCGATCGCGTCGCGGCAAGGCTTTGACAACGTAGCCCCCTATTGCGCTTCAAAGTTTGGCGTTGTTGCGCTGACGCAATCTGGCGCACGGGATCTGGCGAAACATAACATCACCGTAACCGGTTTTGCGCCCGGTGTTGTTGACACCGAAATGTGGGAGCAGGTCGATCAGGACCTGATGGACATAGGAGCAGCTGAGCGGCCAGGACAGGCGATGGAAGAGTTTTCAGCCGAGATCCTGAAGGGCCGGGTGGCCAAGCCAAAGGATATCACCGGGACGACCACCTATTTAGCTGCGCCGGATAGTGACTACATGACTGGCCAGATCGTTATGATCGATGGGGGCATGACGTTAGTTTGACCCACGGTACGGTGGTGGGCCGCCGACGGATAGGACAAGAGAAAGACAGCCATGTGCGGCTTTAGGGAGGGAACTATGGCGGAGTTAACGAAGCAGGATATCGGAAAGCTGCTGGCGAAGCAGGGCATCCTGATCGCCTTCGCACTTTTCATAATCGGATTCACAATTGCCAACCCGAAATTCCTGACTCTCGACAATTTCGAGAACGTTGTCAGGTCCTCGGCAATTCTGGGGGTGATGGCCTTGGGAGTCACCTTCGTCGTGATCAGCGGCAATCTGGACCTCTCTGTCGGGTCAATGATGTCATTCTCGACCATCGTTGTTCTTGATCTTCACGACAAGCTGGGTCCGACCCTTGCGATCCCTGCAATGTTCGCGATGACGCTCTGCCTAGGGGCGCTCATCGGGATCCTTGTCGGCTATCTCAAGCTCAATTCCCTGATTGTGACATTGGGTATGCTGTCGGCCATCCACGGGCTGACGCTGACCTATTCAGGCGGCAAGAACATGGATATCGCTGACAAGGAAGGGACCTGGTTTGCCATCTTCGGGCAGGGCAACATCCTCGGAATTCAGACGCCTATTCTGATATTCATCGGGCTGGCGGCTTTGCTGGGGATCATCTTGGCCAAGACGCCTTTCGGGCGAAAGGTGTACGCGGTGGGCGGCAACGGTACGGCGGCGACCTTTTCAGGGATCCGGCGCGCACGCGTCGTTTTTCTCTGCTATATTATGTCTTCGCTTTGCGTGGCGACTGCAGGCCTGATTCAGGCGAGCCGATCTATGGGATCACAAAACACCGTCGGGCAGGGTCTGGAACTTGAAGTGTTGGCCGCTGTCATTCTTGGCGGTGCGTCGCTGCTGGGTGGATCGGGGACGATCTTCAAGACAGTGATCGGCGTTCTGATCCTTGGATTTATTCAGAATGGCCTTTTGCTGGTCGGGCTCGACTTCTCGGTTCAGTACGTTGTGACCTGGATCATCATCATCCTTGCAGTCTGGCTCGATATTGCAGCCAAGCGCGGCAAGCTCATGTCGCCGATCGCGTAAGGGGGGAAGAACATGCAAGCTGGAAAACTCTCGAAATACCTGGCGGGTGGCGCCATCTGGGGCTTCATCGTCCTTGAGCTGATCTTCTTCTCGGTCGCCGGCGAGTTCTTCTCGGTCAGTGACAAGGCCTTCATGGACGCCGACAACATGCTGCTGTTGCTTAAACAATCGGCACCGATCGGGATCATCGCCATGGGGATGACCATTGTCATGGTCAACGGCAACATCGATCTCTCGGTCGGGGCGATCTACGCGATTTGCGCCATTATCCTGCTGGATTCGATGACTTGGACGATGTTCGCGGGCCTTGGAAACTGGGTCATTCCCGTGGCCTGGGGCCTCGCGCTCCTGACTGGTCTCGTTCTCGGCGCGATCAATGGATTGATCGTGTGGAAGACCGGGGTAGATGCCTTTATCGTGACGCTTGGGTCCATGTTGGGCTATCGCGGGCTAGTCTTCATGTACAACGGCGAGCAGCCGACAAGCCATCTCAACTGGACATTGGTTGATTTTGCAGAGGCACAATTCCTTGGCCTCCACACGGCGACCTGGTTCCTACTGGTCGTCACCGTGGCGATCTGGTTCCTGATGAACCGCACGGTGCATGGCCGCAACGCTTATGCCATCGGCAACAACCGCGAGGCGGCGGTCAATGCGGGGATCCGCGTCGGCCCTCACATGATGATCAACTTCATGATTATCGGATTTCTGGCGGCGCTATCTGCCGTCGTGTTCTATTCGGAATCCGGATCGGTGAACCCCAATGACGGCCAGCTTTACGAGTTGTGGGTGATCACTGCCGTCGTTCTGGGTGGCACCAAGCTGACTGGCGGGGCAGGCTCGATCGTCTCGACATTCGGGGGCGTGATCGCGATCCAGCTCTTGCGCAAGGGCCTTGCCCATATAGGCGCTGACACATCCACCGTGAACCTTGTGATCGGTCTGATCCTGATCGCCGTGCTGTTTCTTGATCGTCAGTTGAACGTGAAAGGCAAAGAGGAGTTGAAGGTATGACCGAGACTATTGATCGGGCGACCCCCGCCCCGGTTCTGCGATTGGAAGGAATCGTAAAGACTTTTCCCGGCGTGCGTGCCCTTGATGGCGTCTCGCTGACCATTCTGCCTGGCGAAGTCCATGCCTTGATGGGCGAGAATGGCGCCGGAAAATCGACGCTGATGAAGGTGCTTGGCGGCATTCACCAACCTGACGAAGGTCAGATCATCGTGGCAGAGCAACCTGTCGTCATGTCCGGCCCGCTGGACGCCAAGGCAAAGGGCATCGTGTTCATCCATCAGGAACTGAGCCTTGCAGACGAGTTGAGCGTCGCCGAGAATATCTACTTGGGAGAGTTGCCGCGCAAGCGTTTCGGGCTGGTCGACTGGGCCGAACTTGAGGCAAAGACGAACGCGATCCTTGAAAAGCTGAAGGTGGGTTTCAACGCCAAAACCCGCGTCGGTGATCTTTCGATTGCCAACCAGCAGATGGTCGAAATCGCCCGGGCGCTGACGGTGGATGCCAAAGCTGTGATCTTTGACGAGCCGACAGCCTCGCTCACCGATGCAGAGAAAGTGGTTCTGTTCGAGGTTATTTCTGACCTGCAGGAGCAAGGCGTGGGCGTCGCCTACATTTCGCACCGAATGGAAGAGATCTTCAAAATCACTGACCGCATCAGCGTTCTACGCGACGGCCAATATCAGGGCACCGTCAACACCGCCGACACAAACGAAGAAAACGTGACGCAGATGATGATCGGCCGCAAGCTCGACCTGAGCCGCAACGAAGCCCATCACGAGCTTGGCGAGGTCGCGCTCGAAGTGCGCGGACTGAGCTGTGGCAATCTTTTTGAAGATGTCAATTTCGAAGTGCGGCGTGGAGAAGTTGTAGGCTTTTATGGCCTTGTTGGCGCGGGTCGCACTGAAATCGCCGAAACCCTGTTTGGCTTACGAAACCCAACATCCGGCTCCATCTTTTTGGATGGTGCCGAGGTGGCGATCACATCGCCCCATGACGCTATTGAGCGGGGTATCTCACTTGTGCCTGAAGACCGCAAAGGCCAGGGATTGGTGCTGGGCATGAACTGCCGCGACAACATGACCTTGCCTCAGGTTGATGATCTCAAGGCCGGCCCCTTCGTCGCCGACGGGGCCGAGATCGCGATCTTTGACCAATATCGCGACAAGCTCGACATTAGGACACCGGGTTGGAAACAGCTCGTAGGTAACCTCTCGGGTGGCAACCAACAAAAGATCGTCATCGGGAAATGGCTGTCGATGCGCCCCAATGTGCTTATTGTCGATGAACCAACACGCGGGATCGACGTTGGATCGAAAGCCGAGATTCACAACCTGCTTCGTGACCTGGCGGCACAGGGTTATGCGGTGATCGTGATCAGTTCGGAAATGCCAGAGGTTCTTCACGTGGCCGACCGCATTGTTGCAATGTATTCGGGTCGGATTATGCGGACTTTCACTTCTGAAGAAGTGACGGAAGAAAACCTCATCGCAGCCATTTCCGGATTGAATACCGAAAAGGTAGCCTGATGCGGGTCGGGTTCGCGGGGCTGGGCCGGATGGGCGCTCATATGGCGCGCAATCTGGCGCGGTCGGGGCATGACGTAACGCTGTGGAACCGCACCCGCAACAAGGCCGAAGCCTTGGCCAGCGAATTGAACTGCGCCGTGGCCGATAGCCCGCGTACGCTGTCGGACGCGGCGGATGTCGTCGTCACGATGCTGGCCGACGATCCGTCGTCAAAGGCAGTACACGCCGGCGAAGATGGCCTTTTTGCCGGATCGACGGACACCTTCATTGAAATGGGCACGATGAGCCCGGACCACATCGCATGGTTGGCGCAACAGGCTCCAGCGGGTGCCCGTGTCATCGACGCGCCGGTCTCTGGCGCAACACAGGCCGCCGCCGATGCGCAGCTTTTGATTATGGCAGGCTGCACGCCGGACGTGGCCGCAACACTGTCCGCGCTTTTTGACGCCATGGGCAGGCAGACAATTTACCTCGGTGAAACCGGACGCGGCGCTGTGATGAAGCTGTCGGTCAATGCACTAATCCACGGTATCAATCAAACCTTGGCCGAGGCGATGACTCTGGCCGAGGCGGCAGGCATCGAACCGGGCGCGGCCTTTGATGTGATTGAGGCCTCTGCCGCCTGCGCGCCGATGCTGAAATACCGCCGCCCGATTTATCTTGATGAGGCCGCGCATGACGTGACCTTCACCGTGGCTCTTGCGCGCAAGGATATGGAAGTCACTGTCGATCTGGCCCGTAAACTCGGAACCGACATGCCGCAGGGGCGAAGCACCTTGGACATCCTAGAAAGGGCGGAATCAGAAGGTTATTCCGCCCGCGATATGGCCTCGATCCTGAACTTTATGAGAGGATATAATACATGAAAGCTGTACTTTTTGTGGGAGGGTGGGAAGGCCATGCTCCTATGGATTTCGCGGATTGGTATCGCGATCTGCTTCAGGAGAACGGGTTTGAGGTTGTCATCCATGACACGCTGGAGCCACTGGAACATCCCGAGGAAATGGCGGACGTCGATCTGATCACCCCGATCTGGTCGTCCGCACGCTCTGGGCACAAAGAAGAGTTTGGCAATATGACCAAGCCACAAGAGGATGGCCTGCTCAAGCTCATCGGCGATGGCTGTGGACTTGCCGGCTGGCACGGCCATATGGGCGATGCATTTCGCGACCGTCCGACCTATCACTTCCTGATCGGCGGCCAATTCGTCGCCCACCCCCCCGGCTGGCCCGACAACCTCCAGCCCAAAGAAGACTACATTGATTATGACGTGACGATCTGCCAGCCGGATCACCCACTTGTCAACGGCATCCGCAGTTTCCGCATTACATCTGAGCAATATTACATGCTCACGGACCCGTCGAACAACGTGCTCGCCACGACGACGTTTTCAGGTGACCACCTCTGGTGGATTGAGGGGACCGTGATCCCCGTGACCTGGACGCGTCGCTGGGACAAGGGGCGTGTGTTCTACTGCTCGATCGGGCATGAACTGGATGATCTCAAGGTTCCAGAAGTGACCGAGATGATCCGCCGCGGAGCGATTTGGGCTGCGAGCAAGACATAAGGGCCAATTCACAGCGAACTTACACTTTGCCGCGCGGCCTGAAGCTTGAGCACTTCGTTATCGCTGTAGGTCACATTAATGGCCGGTCTTGTCCCTGCACCGCGGCAATGTAATTTTGCTGTTGCAGCAATATCCGCGCTGCGTGCGCTTGCAGCGAGAGAAAAGAACTTACAGATTGGGCTCTTTTGGCACCTTCGCCGCAGCTTCAACGAAGGGCCGCTTTGGTTTTGGGTCGGAAATGCTTGACGTTTGGGTCAGTATTGCATGACGCGGCCCATTGAAAGGATTCATAAAAATAGCCGTGTTGAGTCAAAGATTGGTGACGTTCCACACCGGGACTGTCAATGGTCGTGGGGCAGGGGTGGTGCGGCCCGCAACCGAAGGTGAGGACACGGCCCTGCCCCGCGACGACCGCGTAGCGGGCGCTTGCCAATTGACCGGCCAGGGCAGGTCTGTTGGGCGGACAAAAACCAAATGGAAAACTGCCTAATCCGATAGAGCGCAAGCGGAATCGGATCAGACCTTTGGGATATGCGTTCTGCGCGCCTCGCGCGGATCTCGAAAGACTGACTGCGACAGTCGATCGTTACCCGTATGGGCCGATCCGCGCTGTCCTGGGCGACCATGCTGGCCGTGTGAGGTGCTGGCTCTTGTGCGACAGTAGGACAGCGCGCCAATCCGAAAAGAGCATTTTTGCGCCAAAGGAATATAGGGAAAATACAGGTGATAGCGCCCTTTCCTTGAAATTTGAGTTTGACAAATGGTAACATATGTGTAACCGAAGCTTTCTATGATCGAACTTGTTCTCTATGTCACTGAAGAGGGAAAAGTGCCGTTCGAGGATTGGTTCAACAAACTCGACACTGCCGCTGCCCTGAAGGTCAGAACCGCGCTTGCGCGGATCGAGACCGGCAATCTGGGCGATGTGAAGCCTGTAGGGCAGGGGGTATCTGAGCGGCGCATCATTTTTGGCCCAGGCTATCGCGTCTATTTCGGCCAGGACGGTGACAAGCTGGTGATATTGCTCTGCGGCGGCACGAAGAAGCGCCAGTCCAAGGACATCGAGAAAGCGAAGGTATCTTGGGGTGACTACAAGAGCCGAAAACAGAAAGGAGACTGACATGCCACTGACCAAAGATTTCAAAGAAACCATCAAGGCGCGTGCCGAGCGTGATCCTGAGTTTCGTGTTGGCCTGTTCCGTGAAGCGATCGAAGCGATGCTCAGCGACGATCTCGAAACGGGCAAAGTGCTGCTGCGCGATTACGTGAATGCCACCGTAGGGTTCGAGACCCTTGCCGAGGATATGGACAAAGACCCCAAGAGCCTGATGCGCATGCTCAGCGCCAAGGGAAACCCGCGCGCCGATAATCTGCTGGCTATGGTTGCCCGCCTGAAGCAGCGCGAGGGCGTATCTTTTTCGTTGACACCGAACAACGGGCTCCACGCCTAACCAATCATTCAAGGCGCATTGGATGCAAGCATGCAGTATTAAAAGCCTCTGGATTGTTTAGGGAAATTCCTTCCTGGCAACTGGAAGCTGTGCGAAAAGAAATAAAGCGCTTTCACGCGCAGATAATCGACGGGACGGACAGCCTTAAATGACGACTAATTCTCTCCAAGACCTTTTGAATTCATATCGAGAAGCCGCGCGCACCGAACGCGACAAGGGCACGTATTTTGAGCGCCTTTCCATTGCCTACCTGACCAACGATCCCGTGCAGGTCGAACAATATGAAGATGTGAAGCCCTATGCCGCATGGGCAATTGAGCAAGGCTGGGACGGCCGAGACACAGGCATCGACCTTGTAGCCAAGCTCAAGGACGAAGACGGCTACGCCGCCATTCAGTGCAAATTCTATGATGCCGCCTATCGCATCCGCAAAGAGGATATCGACAGTTTTATATCCGCTTCAGGAAAAGAGCCCTTCAAACGCCGTGTGATCATTGACACCACCGAGCGCACATGGAGCGAAAACGCCGAAACGATGATCCGTGGGCAGGCGATCCCGACAATTCGCATCGGACTCAACGATCTTCAAGAAAGCCCTATCCTTTGGGAGACCTTTTCCGACGATGGTGAGGTCGTCCTTGCGGGTAAGAAAACGCTCAGGACGCACCAGAAGGAAGCCTTGCGTGACGTGCGCGCGGGTTTGACCGAGGCCGATCGCGGCAAGATGATCATGGCTTGCGGTACAGGCAAGACGTTCACCAGTTTGAAGATTGCCGAAGACCTTGCAGGGCAGGGCAAGCTTGTCTTGTTTCTTGTGCCTTCCCTTGCGCTCATGGCGCAAACCGTGCGCGAGTGGACAGGCGACACCGCGACACCGCTACGATCCTTTGCTGTTTGCTCCGATACGCAGGTCGGAAAACGCCGCGCCAGCAACAACGACATCGCCGAGATCGACATTCTTGATCTGGCCTTTCCGGCCAGCACTGACGCGGCAAAGATTGCGGAAGGCGTCAATCATCAGGCGACTGATAAGATGACCGTGGTGTTTGCGACCTATCAATCCATTCAGGTGATTGCCGATGCCCAAAAGCAGCACGACTTTCCTGAATTCGATCTGATCATCTGTGATGAGGCACACCGCACGACCGGCGCAACCCTCGCAGGCGAGGATGAATCCAACTTCGTGAAGGTTCACGACAATGACGTGATCCAGGGTAATAAGCGGCTCTACATGACCGCTACGCCGCGCATATTTGGCGATAACGTCAAAGCCAAGGCCGACGAGGCCGACGCTGTGCTCGCCTCGATGGACGATGAAGACCTCTTTGGCAAAACCCTCTTTTATCGTGGTTTCTCCTGGGCGGTGCAGAACAACTTGCTCACCGACTACAAGGTGATCGTCCTGGCTATGGACGAGGGGCTCATCAGCACCGGCGTTCAAAAGCGCCTTGCTGATAGCGCAAGCGAGCTTGTCCTCGATGACGCCACCAAGATCGTCGGGTGTTACAAAGCGCTGACCAAGACCGATATGAAAGCAGATGTTGCCGCCGATCCACACCCGATGCGTCGCGCCCTGGCATTCTGCAAAGATATTCGCAGCTCTAAGCTGATCCGCGATGAATTCTCGGCCGTGGTCGATGAATTCCTTGGCGATGATCCGATCCTCGATGATATCGAGGAAGACGATGACCAGCTCCGTTGCGAGATCGAGCATGTAGACGGCACATTCAACGCCAAGGAGCGCGGCAGGCTCCTTGATTGGCTAAAGGCCGACGCAAGCGATCACACATGCCGTATTCTCACCAATGCCCGTTGCCTCTCTGAAGGCGTGGACGTGCCCGCTCTTGATGCGATCATGTTCTTGCACCCGCGCAAGAGCCAGATCGACGTGGTGCAATCGGTTGGCCGCGTCATGCGCAAGACTGACACCAAGAAAATGGGCTATGTGATCCTGCCCGTGGGCGTGCCCGCAGGCGTACCGCCCGAGCAGGCGCTTGCTGACAACGAGAAGTTCCGTGTTGTTTGGCAAATCCTGAATGCCCTTCGTGCCCATGACGATCGCTTTGATGCGACGATCAACAAGGCATCCCTTGGCCAAGACGTGAGCGGCCAGATCGAGATCATCGGCATCACCGGCACACCAGAGATCGACAGTGACGAGCTGAAGGCTGTGACAGCCGTGGTCGAAGACCTGCCAACCAAGGCTGTCGCCGCCCGATCGAATATCGGCACGCCAGGGCGTGACCCTGTTGCGACCGGCCCCGAACAGACGGAAATGGCCTTCTCAGTCGATGAATTTTCCCGCGCTATTATGGCCAAGATCGTCAAGAAATGCGGGACGCGGGACTATTGGGAAGATTGGGCAACCAACATTGCCGATATTGCCAAGAACCACATCACGCGCCTGACGGGCATCTTGAAAGACCCTGACACACCCGCGCGCAAAGCCTTTGACGATTTCCTCGAAGAGCTACGCGACGATCTGAACGAGACGATCACTGAGGCCGACGCGATCGAGATGCTGGCGCAGCACATCATCACGCGCCCCGTCTTCCAGGTGCTCTTCGAAGGCCACCAGTTCACCAGTGAAAACCCCGTTTCGCGTGCCATGCAGCGCGTACTGGATGTGCTCAACGAGGCCAACCTGGATAAGGAATCCAAAGACCTCGAAAAGTTTTATGCGAGCGTAAAGCTACGTGCTGAAGGGATTTCCGACCCTTCTGCGAAGCAAAATTTGGTCAAAGAGCTTTATGAAAAATTCTTCAAAAGGGCATTCCCTCGTACGACTGATAAATTTGGGATTGTCTACACGCCCGTTGAGATCGTGGATTTTGTTATTCATTCTGTGAATGCTGTTTTGCAGAGGGAGTTCGATCAGACATTGGGTTCTGAAGGCGTCCACATTATCGATCCCTTCACTGGCACCGGTACGTTCATCACGCGGCTTTTGCAATCAGGCTTAATCGCACCAGAAGAGATGGAGCACAAGTTCCGTAAGGAAATCCACGCCAATGAAATTGTGCTTTTGGCTTACTATATCGCTGCGATCAACATCGAGGCAGTGTTCCACGGTCAACAGGGTGGGGATTATGTTCCATTCGAAGGAATTTGCCTTACTGATACCTTCAGAATGTATGAAAGCGACGATCTGATTTCGCACTACATGCCAGACAATTCAGAACGCCGAAAGCGCCAAAAGGCGACAGATATTCGCGTCATACTTGGCAATCCGCCTTACTCAAAGGGGCAAGAGAGCGCCAACGATGACAATGCAAATGTTGAGTACCCTGGACTGGATGGCCGCATTCGAGACACCTATGCGGCATTGACCGAAGCGCAGAATAAGAACGGGCTTTATAACAGCTATTTGCGCGCTTTTCGTTGGGCAAGCGACCGGATCGGCGATGATGGTGGGGTTGTGGCTTTCATAACCAATGGTGGCTGGTTGAGCGGGAATACAGCCGCAGGTGTTCGTAAATCCTTCGCGACAGAATTCACCGATCTTTATGTTTTCAATCTTCGCGGGGATGCATCCTTAACTGGCGAACGTCGTCGCAGGGAAAAAGGCAACGTTTTTGGGGCAGGTACGCGTACGCCGATCACTATTTCAGTACTTGTCCGCAACCCCGAGTCTGCGCATCGCGGCCGCATCCACTATCGGGATATTGGGGACTATTTGGAAGAGAAGGAAAAGCTATCGATTATTCGTGATTTTGGCTCAATCGATGGAATTGCCCACGTCGATGGATGGACTGAGATAGAGCCCGACGAACACGGGGATTGGATCAATCAGCGCGAAGGGTCTTTTGATCAGTTCATCAAGATCGGGGATAAGAAGGATAAGACAGCGGAGACATTGTTTGATGTCTATTCTTCTGGAGTTAAAACCCAACGCGATACGTGGTGCTTTAACCGATCTCGGTCTGGGCTAGAGCGCAATGTATCTTCCCTCATTGATACCTATAACGGTGAACTTGAAAGGCGTCGTGCGGCACAAGAGGCTTCACAGCCTGTCCCAGATTTACTCACCGACCCAAAGCAAACGAATTGGACACGTGCGCTGCTAAAGGATTTTGAACGTGGGAAAAAACTCGATCTCGATGAGGGTAAGTTTGTACCTGCCATCTACCGCCCATTCTCAAAAGAGTGGCTGTTCTTCAGTCGTAGACTTAATGAGATGATCTACAAGATGTCGGTCGTCTTTCCAGACGGTGACACCGAAAATCGCGCAATTTGTGTTTCCGCTCCTGGTCATGCAGCGGGGTTCACGGCCATCATGACTGACAGCATCGTCGAGCTCTGTGTTTCTGCGATGAAAGGCGGCACGCAATGTTTTCCCCTTCATATCTATGACGAGGCTGACGCGGAGTCGGATGACTTGTTTGCTGACAATACACCAATAGCTCGGCGCGATGGCATCACCAATGAAGGCCTTAGTCATTTTCAGGCCGCATATCCAAGTGAAGCGGTCACCAAGGAAGATATTTTTTACTACACATATGGCCTCTTGCACTCTGAAGATTATCGGAACCTGTACGGGGATAACCTAACCAAAGAACTGCCCCGTATCCCTTGTGTAAAGAAGGCTGGAGACTTTCGAGCATTCGCACAAGCTGGCCGTGACCTTGCAGAGCTGCATGTGGGTTATGAAAACGTTGAGCCTTATCCCGTCACCTTCAAGCAGGGTGATCGACGGACTTGGGTCTATGATGATGCAGAGGCGTTCTTTCGTGTGACCAAGATGCAATACGCGGGCAAACGTCCAAACCTCGACAAATCGTCGGTGGTCTACAACGCCAACATCACCATGCAGGATATTCCGTTGGAAGCTTATGAGTATGTCGTAAACGGCAAACCCGCTTTGGAATGGGTCAGGGAGCGGCAGGGGGTATTGAAAGACAACTACAACCCCAAAACCAAGAAGGGCAGTGATATCGTCAACGATGCCAACAGTTACGCAGTTGAGACTATGAAAAACCCCGCCTATCCTCTTGAGCTATTCCAGAGGGTGATCACCGTGAGCCTTGAGACGATGAAGATCGTGCGCGG
Source organism: Phaeobacter gallaeciensis DSM 26640 (assembly GCF_000511385.1). NCBI lineage: Bacteria > Pseudomonadati > Pseudomonadota > Alphaproteobacteria > Rhodobacterales > Roseobacteraceae > Phaeobacter > Phaeobacter gallaeciensis. The sequence goes on along the minus strand of NC_023141.1, from coordinate 17,599 downwards.
CCTACCGAAGTTGGAGATCGACACATGACCGTTCAGGAATACAGTGTCGAAGTCAAAGACGATTTCATTGAACGGCAGGCAAAAGCACCACCTATACAGGCGCTTTCGGAGCTGATCTGGAACGCTCTCGATGCTGATGCGACAGAGATCAATATCGAGCTAGAAGATGATGGCTTAGGCGGGCTTGGGAAAATCCACGTCAACGACAATGGGCTTGGCATACCCCGATCTGACGCTCCTGATCTTTTCCGCAATCTTGGTGGATCATGGAAGCGGCGCAGTATGCACACCAAGTCCCGTAAGCGTATGTTGCATGGTCAGGAAGGGCGAGGACGTTTCAAGGCGTTTGCGTTGGGGGCAACCGTTGATTGGAAGGTAGTCTACGAGGACGACGAGAAGAAGCCCCAGCAATATGACATCACGATCCTGGAAAGCGAGATTTCTCGCGTGCGAGTGTCGGAAGAAAAGCCGCTGCGAGGTGCGAACACTGGTGTTATCGTTACGGTTTCGGAGCTGAAGCGGCAATTCAGTTCACTGAAGCCAGAAAATGCCGTCCAAGATTTAGCCGAAATATTCGCCATCTATCTCAAAGACTATCGGGATGTGTCGATAATCTACAGCGGAGAAAAGATTGATCCCGCTATTGCCATCCGGCAAGAGTGGAAGATTGACCTGTCCCCGATCACCGATGAAGACGGCGTTGAACATCCGGTTTTTCTTGAGGTCATTGAATGGCGTCGATCGACCAGGCGCGCCCTGTATCTGTGCAACGCCCAGGGGTTCCCGCTCTCCCAAGTGGATTCGCGCTTCCATGTTGGGGATTTCCACTTCTCCGCGTACCTGAAATCCAAGGCGATTGAAGAGCTTCACCAGAATGGCCAACTTGATCTTGCCGAAATGCATCAGAGCCTTCAGGCCGCGATTGATGAGGCCAAACAACAGATCAAACAGCTGTTTCGGGAACGAGCGGCGGCGCGCGCGCGGGTCGTAGTCGAAGATTGGAAGGAAAAGAAGCTTTATCCCTTTGAAGGTGAGCCAGAAACGCATTTGGAAGAGGCAAAGCGCAGTATCTTCGATATCGTTGCGGTGACCGTGCAAGACGCTTCACCAGATTTCGGCGAGGCCACGCAAAAACAGACAGCTTTGCACCTACGCCTATTACGAAACGCCATAGAGAAGAGTCCGAACGAATTGCAGCGTATCCTCGATGAAGTGTTGAAACTTCCTAAGAAGAAGCAAAAGGAGCTGGCAGAGCTTCTGGACGAAACTGATCTTTCCGGCGTTATCAGCGCAGCTAAGCTGGTTGCCGATCGTTTGAAATTCATCGATGCGCTGCGGTTCATTCTGTTCGAATATGAGGCGCGAAAGAAGCTGAAGGAGCGATCCCAGCTCCACAAGATATTGGAGCGGAACACATGGGTTTTCGGTGAGGAATATCACTTGTGGGCGAGTGACAAGGAGCTAACGAATGTTCTTCGAGTCCATAAGGAAAAGTTAGACCCCGAAATTATAATCGACGACCCTGTTAAAATTGTGGGCAAGAGTCGAGGGATCGTTGACCTGATGTTGTCGCGCTCGCAAAGACGGCATCGGGCGAACGACATCGAACACCTGATTATCGAACTAAAGGCTCCGAAGGTTGTCTTGAGCGCTAAGGATATGATGCAGATCGAAGGCTATGCGCTTGCAGTTGAAAAGGATGCCCGCTTCAACGGCATTGACGGTTTGCAGTGGCATTTCTGGTTAGTCTCGGACGAGTATAACGAAGAGGTGGCGGCTCGTATTGAGGGAGGTCCAGACCCCCAAAGGCGACTAATTTCAAAGCGCAAGCGTGTGTCAATAGGTGTGAAAACGTGGTCGGAGATCATTGAAGAAAACATGGCTCGCCTTCAGTTTATCAAAGAAGCGCTCGAACACCGCGTCGATGATGGACAGGCACTAGCATATCTTCAGGAGCGACATCGCGAGCTCTTGGAGGGTGTAATCGTCGAGGGAGACGATGCGGACGCATAGTGCAGCATGAATAAGAAAAAGCAATGATTGTTGAATGTACTGGTACGGCAATACTTGAAGACAATTTGTCTGGGCAGCGATTTAGTATCGAGCATGACGAGTTGGATTGGGCGGTGGTTGATGCTCAAGATCGGCCAATGGGGCTGGAGTACCATTACCAGGCTACCATTGAGCATAATGTCTTGGGTGCTTTGGCATGGAATCTCTGGGAGTACCCATTGGGTATTCAAAACTATAATACGACAGAGGTAGGACAGGCGCGCATAATTCAGGATTTCGAATACAGCCTCGACCACGACGATGACCGTGATCTGGAAGATCTTTTTGATCCCTCCGAAGTCGCCTCAAAAGAAGAGTGGGCCGACTTGACGGAAAGTGAACAAATTGAACAAATGGTTTCCTGGTTCAATCGCATGTTCGAAGATCCTCAGAACCAAACGCCATATGCGGCAGACAAGAATAGCCCCTATAACTACGAATATATCTGGGGTGGGCCGTATGATGCTTCAGAAGAGTTGTCTGATCAATTCTCGGGCATCGCCTCCGAAGAAGCTATCGAGAAAGCTGTGGAAATCGTTCAAGATCAAGATGGTATCTACGAATGGGCTCCGAGTGATGCCCACCCAAATATGCGCCGCCGTGCGGAAGAGGCGATGGCGGAACATGTTGAACAAGCCGACCAGCTCCCTTCCCTCGGCGAAGTGCGCCAACAAATCAGGGAAACACCCAGGCTTCAGTTGGGCACCCCTGAAGAACTGGAAGCGCGGCAAGAATTGCTCTCGCTTATTCAAGACTTTGCACCGTTAGTTGCACGAGCCACTGAGACCCCAGCTCATGGTGGTATGGGGCACAACCAACCGCCGCCGGAAATGGCCCTTCCACAGCACATCGGGGTTTCCATCAGCGTCAACATTAATGCCATTCAAACCGAAGTTTCATCAGATACTCCCGATGTTGAGGCAGTGGCCGAAGCGACGAGTGCTTTACAAAAGGTGGGAGAAGAAGTTTCCGACTTTTTCCGTATGACGAAGGACCAAGTTAAATCTCTGGGTAGCAAAGCCCTTGCAGGTGCCATTGTTGGCGGAATCGGAACCCTTATTTATAAGGCGTTTACTTGGCTCGCATTGGTTCTTGGTTTTCCGCTTTGATGGCAGAGCGTGCATAAATCAAGACTTATGCACGCCTTTCTTGATCCAATGATATCAATCGCTCAGCGATTGCAAAACTCGCGGACATAATTGCTAAATGAATGTGATCGGCTACGGGTCAATACAACGCTCTGGATCAAATACCATCCTTGAACCGATCTCGATCCCCCTGCTGGAAGCGGTGCCGGAAGGAACTTCGAGAGCGGCCATAATGGGCCGCGCGCTTTCAATCGGCACTATCGATTCCGGCGGCGCCGAAGGCTCGATCTGAGAGACCACACCCGCTGCATCAAGAAAAATAATGTCGAGGGGAATAGGCGTGTCTTTCATCCAGAAAGACACAAGCTTAGGATCGTCATATGTGAACAGCATGGCATCAGCCGGGGCGAAGGTAGAGCGATTTTGCATCCCCGCAAGCTTTGCCCTCGATGTTGCCGCCAGCTCGGCAGTCAACACCAACTCAGGCGATAGCATCGAGACAGAGATATAACGGCAGAGTGACCGCGCCGAGGAAGCGGACAGGGCTGCGAAGATGGACAGTAGGGCTATGGAAAAAACAGCGCCAGCAAGCACATATCCCAGCCAGGTTTGGCGCGGTTTGCCTTGGGTAAAATCGAGTGTTTTCTTTTTGGCTGCCATGCTGCTGATGATACAATCAACGGCAGCTGTCGGGGAAGTTCTCTCAGCTCGAAAAATCTACATGATTGATGGCGACACGATAGCGATTTCAGACCAGCGGTTTCGGCTGGTCGGGTTTGACACGCCGGAAACGCGCCACGCAAAATGCAGCTATGAGCTGGCTTTGGGAAACGAAGCGACACGCCGCGCAAGACAACTCGTGGAAGATGCTGGGATTGTAGATCTGATCGTGTTGCCAGGGCGAGACAAATACGGACGCGGGTTGGCACGACTTCTGATACAAGGCGAAGATCTCGGCAGTCGATTGATTGCTGAAGGTCTGGCGCGTCCTTACCAGGGCGGTAGACGACAGAGCTGGTGCTGAAGTTCCGTGCGAATAGCACGAACCCATTTCGGGGGGGGCATTGGCCCTCCCAAAATGGGCAAAAACAGCCATCAACCCGGCGGCAAACCGTATCGGGTTAAGGTCTCCGACCAATCTTCCAAATCTTCTGCTTCTTGATCAGCTGGTGGATAGGGGTTGGCTGGGCCATATTTCACGCCCGCCTCTTCAAACCAGCCGTGAAAACCACAAAGCCAAGCCCGGTGAAGGTTTGAACGCGCCAAACATCGGCGCATCCAGCGCGGCGCTTCCCAGCCACCATAAGCACAGAGATAAACACGATGGAGAACGGTGTCATTCATCAGGAACACCTTTCGTGGAAGTCTCACCCACCATGGGTGCGACAGTATTCATTTCTGTGAAGCCGTTTCCAGTCATCGAGGGAACATTGTGACGCTACTTGGTTGCCACATAGCTTACCATTCTTGAGCGTTTCCATGCACAGCGCCCGTCCATCCGCTTGCTGCCATTCCTCAAATTCATCCGGCTCAATACCTTGAAGGCGAAGCACGTAATCCAATCCCTGATCAAGATACCCGATAACCTGATCCGGTGTGAGCTGAACTCTCGTTTGAGAACAGAAGCCCCCACCGAACCGAACCTCTGCGACAAGCCCTGCGTCTTGCATCGCTTTCACTGTTCGAAGGTCATATCCGCTCATTCCCTTGCACCTTTGTTGTAATTTCCATTCTTCATGATCTTAGGTTCCATGGCGGACGACGGATAGGATCTTCAAGTATGCGCTTTTCGCGCTCTACGTAATCTTCACAAGCTTCCCACCTAAAGGCGACAGAAGACCCGGCATGGAGCGCTGCATTGATCTTGGCATTCGTTCGACATTTTTGCAGTTGTCCACCCTTGAATGGGTGGCGAGGCGACACAGTGCCATATTGAATACTGAGCCGATTGTGGAGACATTTGGCGCGACCGACATAAACAACGATGCCGTCCAAACTAATCCAATAGACCCCAGAACGCTTAGGCGCGTCGATTTTGAACGAACAATAGCTTGTGTCATGTTCAGGTGCGATTGCATAGTTATTTGGATTACTGAAGCGGTCCTGAGGGCGCAGGTTTAGCTCTGCTTCAATTACCTGCTCACCATTGTGTTCACTCAATGATCTACACCTTTGTTGGAAATCCTTGAAACGGCGCTACGCCAAATCCGTTTCGGAAAAGTCATTGCCTTTGTAAATCAGCTTCAACCTGTACGCCTTCGCGCAAGCGTAGGTGAAGCAATCTCCGAAGTTCAAATCGGCGGCATGACCGACGGTCTTGCCATATTCAGCGGCGGCGCAGATGGCACCGTCGCCAATGCTGCTGGTGATATGAATATCCTTCGCCTTAACCTCTTTCACAAAATCTGAAACCAGCGAGGCGCATTCCTGAACCAACTCGGGGGAAGGCTTCTTGTCTTTGCCTGAGCGCTGCCGCGCCAGACTGACCGAAGCTTCAAAGCGAGACAAAGGCGACGTGTAGAGCTGGTCTGTCACATCGTCGATGCGGCGGGCCAGGTCTTCATAGCCAGCCTCGCGATTGAGGACTGCGAAAATCGCAGATGCGTCAATGAACATTAGGCGTCTTCCCACATTTCGTCAGTGAATTTCTTCATGTCGAAATCAGGATCAGCCGGACCCAGATCGTCGGCGCGTTTCAGGATCGGCTCAAGGCGCTCTAAAAGCGGTTTCTGATTGGAAACGGCTTCAAGCTGGGCCATAAGTGCCTTACGAACTGCATCCGTTTTGGATTTTGCGCCGGTCAGCTTCATGAAGCGAACGGCAAGATCATCAACTTGATCGTCTCGAATATAGAGGGGCATAGCGGTTCTCCTGTCACTCATATGTATATCCCAAAACGAATATTCAAGCAATGCAATAATGAATATTCAGCAAAAAGAAGCCCCGCCGAAGCGGGGCCAGTTGATCCTCACCACAAGGAATTTCTATCAGGTGGACGGGGCGTTTCGTCCTTCAGGTAATACGGCGACCATGCGCATCGGTCGGAATCGACGGATCAAAGGGCAGATCATCGAGCGAAAAGACACCGACAAGGTATCTGTGCAGAAATTCGAGCAGGTAGACAGGGGTGGCCGGATATGGCGCACCATTCCACGCTTTTCGTAGGATGGTCCGCTCACGGCGCGGCAGATCAGCAAGTCTGCGCCGCGCCTTGCGCCATGCCCGTGCGCGGTCAGCCCGATCTTTTGCCTCCTGTTTTGCCCAAGCCTCGGCGCGGGCGCGCATAACATCGTCTTCGCCGGGTTGTGCAGCGGCTACCAGCGGGGCCAACAGCGGCAACGCCTCACGCTCTTTGCGCTGCTTCCGGCGCAAGGCGGCGCGTTTGCGCTCGGTATCTGTGAACGGGTGGCGCATCTGACGTTTGAACCTCATGACAGTGCCTCGTCAATCCGGTTCAGATAAACGGCCATGGCGACCGTCAGGTCTTTCAGATCGGCTTGCTCGGCCATGTCGTGAACACTGGCCCATTGCGGAGCCTTGCCGGTCCATGATCCTCGTTGTTCCTGGCGAACGTCCTGCGCCACGGTCGGCGCGGCGGCGGCACCTAGACCGGCCAACTCGTCGGTCAATGGTCGCAGCATGTCTTGAATATCCGTATCCTCGGCACTATTGGACTGTGCTGACTTCAAAATTAGCTGCAACGTCTCGACCATTTTCAGCACACGGCCTTCGTTCGTCGGGTTCACAAAAGGCATGGTTGCTCATCCTCATCAACGGTTCCGGTCTCGTTCAAAATGTCGCGCAAGATAGCCTCAGCATCTTTTTTCGCATCTGCCAGAAGCCGGTAATAGCCACCAAATTCCTCCGGCACATTCGGCCCAGCCAGATAGTAAGGACGCAACGGGCGGTTTCCGGTGTAACGCTTCACCCCGATTTTCCCGATATGACCCTCGATCTGATATTCACGGGGTCGGCCATCGGGGCCGGGCGCGGTGGGTATCCATTTGAAGCTGGTCATAGATCAATCCTCCATCGGTGGATGGGGCAGGGCGCAAGCGCCCTGCCTCTGGTTTCAGCCCATGCCCTCGGGCAACCATGCGTCGATCTTTGCCGCCTGCTCGTCGGTGACGTTGTGCGCCTTGCGCATGTCGGCATCCGAAAACAGCTTCTCCAACTTCTCGGCCTTCTCGCCCTTTTTCAGCTTGGCAAAAGTCGTTGCGGTCGGGTGATCTTCGGACAGGTCCAGAAGATCGCGCCAAATCTCGACCATGTAAGGACCACCCACGCGACCAAAGAAGTTTTCAGCGGTCGGCGTCCAGACCTCGCGGATATTGGGCTTGGTTTCCTTCGCCACCATCGCCGCCAGCTTGGCGTCACCACCCTGATACTGCGCGGCCAGAAAACGGGTCAGTTCGCCTTTGATGTGGTCAGCACCTTTCTTGCGGAATGCGCGGAAAGATGCACCAAGGTCTTTGGCATCATACATATCGCGCGGCGGGGTGCTGGACAGGCGTTCGTCCAGTTCATAGCCATTGCCTTCGGTGGTCGGCCAGTTCGGTACAGTATTCAGGGAAATCCCGTAGGGCGTTTTCCAGAAAAGATTGTGGCTCAACTGGTAGGCCAGAAGGTCGATCAGCAAGTCAGGATCGCGCAAGATCGCGTGTTGCTGCGCCCCTTGGGCGATGCGAGAAAGATCGTCGGCCAGCTTTTGAGAGATAGGCGACTTCTTCACATCACTGCCGCCAGTGCTATGTGCCGATCCGCGCAACACACCCGCCTCAATTGCTGCCTTCTTGGCTTCTGGCTTGATGAACCCGCCTGATACCTGCACCTGACCATCACGGCCAACATAGACATATGCCCCTGCGAACACCTTCTGTTCTTCGGTGAACTCCCCGTCAAGGATCGCCTGCAAGGTTTCCAGTTCGGCTTGGCCTTCTTCGTCCAGAACCTCGCCTTCGGCCAGTTCGGCCAACTCGTAGTAACGCTCTGTTTCTTCCTCGTTCAACGCTCCTTCTTCGGCATAAACACGACCATATTTTTCCAGCCCCATGTTGTAGCTGCACACGTAATCGCGCTCGGTGACTTCGACCCAATTCCAGCCTTCATCCTCACGGATGCGCTTGGCCTCGGCTTCCAGCTTTTCGAGAAACAGGGTTTCCAGAATATCGGGGTTGTCGAACAGGGTGACTTCGGCAAACAGATCACCGCCCATTTTGCCGCCAGCGTCCTTATAGGCATCCTCGCCAACAAAGATCGCGCGGCGGTCGGTGCCTTCCACGCTGTCGGGCTTGAGCATGTTCTTCAACCGGTAGTCATTCCAGTTCTCGCCGCGAACCCGCTCCAAGACTTCAAGGCTGTGCTTTTCATCATCGCTGATCGTGAAACATGCGGCCATGCTGAGATTGATTTCTCCCTCGGCCAGTGCGTCGATTACCTGACTTGGCAGGTTCGCCAGCGCAAGGCGGCGATAGACGTGCTTTTCCGTGACTGCGAAAGAGCGAGCGATAGCGGCTGGCGTCGATCCTGCGGCTTCCATCTTGCCATAGGCACGGATTTCATCGGCGGGTGACAGATCGCGCCGTGCCACGTTCTCGGCGTAAGCCCATTGTTCGGCGGTTTCTACGTCCGGTGCCAGCATAACCATTGGGTTCGCCAGTTCGGGGCGCGTATCTGCCATGTTCGGGTGCTGCTCTGCGAGATACTGCAAGGCCCGCAAGCGGCGACCGCCTGCAACAATGTCGGCTCCGCCCACATCATCGCCAAGACCCGCGATTGGTTGGATCAGACCAGCGGCCCAGATGCTTTGTGCCAGTTCGGCCACTTCATGCTCGGGAACATGCTGGCGCGGGTTCAACGGGGAAAGTGTCAGCATAGCCAGCGGAATGCGGGCCTCGGTTGCGATAATTTTGGATTGTTTCGTCATTTGGTTCATCCTTGTTTCGTGGTGAGATTTTGTGTTATGGATGCCCCAGCCCTGACGGGCTGAGGCGAGTGAGCTTACAAAGCCCCGTGCTGGATCAGGAAGCGGCGTCCGATACCAAACTGATCGCCCTTCCTGAGAAGCGCCCAAGCCTCGGCAATGCGGCGCTTCTTCGTTTCATTGCTCATGTGTTTCACCTTCCTTTCTGCTTGTGGTGATGGATGGGAAGGGCGCTTGCCGCCCCTCCCGTGGACCTGCGGGGCAGGCCAGCCTCGGCGCGGGATCGGGAGAGAACCCCGCCAACCGAACTCAGTAATCGCTTGGGAAAAGGATGGTCAGAACGCGGCGTGTCTTGGTGACTTCTGACGGATCATCCGAACCGCCTTCATAGTCCACGTCATAAAGGTCGATCTTGAACCAGACCGTTTCACCCTCAATCTCAAGCCGCCCCATTGAACGCTCGCCATAGGGGTCCATTTCTTCGGTGAAGTCCTCGAACTTGCGCACGGCCAGAATGCAGGCCGCAACAAAAGCGGGGCCTTCTGCATAAACGGCACGGGTCACGACCCAACGTCCTACACTCTCGTCCAGCAGGATCATCTTGCGAAAAGCATCGTTTTGCTTGGCAATCGCCTCACGACGCAGCGCTTCGCCAAACTGTTCAACAGTCATTTTGTCGATCTTGATAGAAGTCATAGATTTGTCCTTTGTGGTGCGACGTTTCGGGCTTGGTGCCTTCTTTCCGCCGATGGGCTACGCCTCGGCCAATCTGTGACCGGAAACGCATGTTTCCGGCGGAACAGAGTGGGAGAGGGCGCAGCCCGACCCACGGGCCTGACCGGGACTGTCAATGGTCGCGGGGCAGGGGTGGTGCGGCCCGCAACCGAAGGTGAGGACACGGCCCTGACACGCGACGACCGCGTAGCGGGCGCTTGCCAATTGACCGGCCAGGGCAGGTCTGTTGGGCGGACAAAAACTAAATGGAAAACTGCCTGATCCGATAGAGCGCAAGCGGAATCGGGTCAGACCTTAGGGATATGCGATCTGCGCGCCTCGCGCGGATCTCGAAAGAATTACTGCGACAGTCGATCGCTACCCGTATGGGCCGATCCGCGCTGTCCTGGGCGACCATGCTGGCCATGTCGGGTGCTGGCTCATGTGAGACAGTAGCCGGCACACCAGGCCGCAGGGAGACAGGGCAGGGTGGTTCGGGGCGAAAGCCGCCTGCCGGCTGAAGCCTAGAGCGCGGTTTGGTGCCATTCGCGCCAAAGTCGTCAACAACCATCTATTGCAGCAACAGCTAGTTTATGCCAAAAGTTGAACAGTCAAAATTAGGCTCGCCTTGGGCGAGATACGCTGAGTAAAGAGGAAAAAACTGTTGAAGCATCCCGTTGATGTTCATGTAGGACGCCGCATCCGTCATGCGCGATGGAGCGCTGGAAAAACCCAAAAAGAAGTAGCGGACAGTCTCAAGATCAGTTTCCAGCAACTTCAAAAATACGAAACGGCGGGCAACCGAGTGAGCGCGTCAAAGCTATTCGAGCTTGCCGACGAATTTGGTGTTCCCATTACCCATTTTTTTGAAGGGCTTCAGGTCAACTTGGCCGACGACCGAACCCCCATCATTCATGCTAATTTTCTGCAAGATCGGGAAGCGGTAGAGCTGATACGGATGTACTATCAAACGCCCGAAAGCTTACGCGAACAGATTTTCGGCCTGGCTCGTGCGATGGCAAAAGGGAAAAAGAACTGACTGTTGCTGAAACGCGCATGTTCGCTTTATGTTCGCGCTCATGCCATTCGAGAAAATCACCCTTGCTCCGGCCTGGGCGCTCAGGCTCAACGACCTCGCCGCAACGGATGCACTTGTCACAAAATGCTATATCTGCGACCGAGTTTGGCGAGTTCCGCCGCACCGGCTGTATGCCAAATTCAGAGCGCATACACATGTAAGAGACATAGTGGATTTTTTCACCTGTCGCGGGTGCGGCGGAAAAACCTGTACTTGGCATGTTGAACGCGCCTATCACGAACACGATCGACCAAGAGAGGGGCATCAGCCCCCGCCGCCGCAACGCGGCGGCTCCCCCGAGGATATTTAGGGAAAGATGATGACACTAGCGCGCTGGTGCTTGCAAAACTAGCTAACAACCATATTATGGAGAGGCGGTACAGGGTGGGAACCCGATGGCCGTGAAAGGTGATAACCTTGAGCCGGTGCCTGATGGCGTCGGCTTTTTCACAGGCCGATATGTAGAACGACAGAGAAGTTTGGTAGCGCACCGCGCTTTACTTGCGTAAAGCTATTTCCTTATTGCTTGTGGCACCACTTGAGTTCCAATGTGCAAGAACAGCACTGAATGGCGCAGGTGGAAAAGCCTGTGCTAAAGAGCTTTAGTAATCAAGTGAGAATAAAATCAAAGGCATAAAGTAATGTATCACCCAGGCGGAACAATTGAAAAAGCGGTCGGCGAAATTGCGAAGAACAGCTACGTACTCCCAGCTATCCAGCGGGAATTTGTTTGGCGTCCAGAGCAGATCGAACGACTCTTTGACAGCTTGATGCAGGGGTATCCGTTCGGTGCCTTCTTGTTTTGGAAAGTCTTGCCCGAAACCGCGACTGAATTTCAGTTTTACGATTTCGTCCGCGACTACAATGAGTTCAAAGGCATCCATAGCCCAAAAATCGAGGTACAAAAGGGATTGGGCGTAACCGCAGTTCTGGACGGTCAACAACGATTGACCGCATTGAATATTGGGTTGCGAGGGTCAATGCGACTCAAGCTGAAAGGCAAGCATAAGAAGAACCCCGAAGCCTATCCAATTCGTTATCTCTACATCAACCTACTGCATGATGGCACAGAAACGGAAAACGGAATTTTCTACGAGTTCAAGTTCTTGGAACCAAAAACGGCCAACGATGATGGCGACAAATGCTGGTTCCGTGTCGGGAAAATTCTCGATTTTTCCAGCATGGCCGCAATCCCGGATCTAGTTGAAGAAGAGTACGATTTCGATAAAGAGCAACGCAAAGCAGCACGAAAGACGCTCAACAGGCTGTTCGAGGTTATCCGGTCTAACCCGACCGTCGCCTACTATGAAGAGGGATCGCAAGAGCTCAACCGTGTTCTCAATATTTTCATTCGCCTCAATTCTGGCGGGACGATTCTAAGCTACTCCGACCTGCTTCTTTCCATTGCTGTTGCACAATGGACAGAGCTGGACGCCCGCGAGGAAATACACTCATTGGTAGACACTCTTAATGACATTGGCTCCGGGTTCAATTTCAGTCACGATTTTGTACTTAAGGCCGGGCTGATGCTATCTGACATCGCTAGTGTCGGGTTCAAAGTGGATAACTTCTCGAAAAAGAACATGGCTCTATTGCAAGACAACTGGCCTGCGATCCGGTCAGCTTTAACAAGAACCGTTCAATTGGCGTCAAGCTTAGGTCTATCTGGTGCAAATCTACGCGCAGAAAGCTCGTTACTGCCGATAGCTTACTATATGTTCAAGAACTCAAGCCCTGATGGCTTTGAGATAAAAGGCAAGTACAAAGATCAACGTGCAGCAATCCGAGATTGGCTGTTTCGGTCTCTACTTAAACCTTCGGGGATTTGGGGCAGCGGCCTGGATACGCTTCTTACAGCGTTGCGTGACGTGTTGCGGAAAGCGGATGAAGGGGTGTTCCCGGCCAACGAACTCGCTGGCGTCATGTCGAAGCGGGGGAAACAGCTTTCGTTCAGTGAAGACGAACTCTACGAGCTGTTGGACATGGGCTACGGCGACAAGCGGACTTTTCTGCTACTCTCGATGTTGTTCCCCCATGTCGATTTGAACAACCAATTCCATGTTGATCATGTGTTTCCAATTTCCAGATTTACATCAAGCAAACTCGGTAAAGCTGGGTTCTCGGAAGAGACGCAAACGGAGATGCGTGAGTGGGCGAACACCATTGCAAACCTTCAACTATTGGAGGGCCAGCTCAACAAGGAGAAAAACGCGGCTTTGCCGAGCGATTGGTTGCGGGATAATTTTGGTAATGAAAAAGCCAGAGTTAACTATGGCGACCTTCATGACCTTGGGGATGTTCCAGAGGACCTCGGCGGTTTCCTCACCTTTGCAAAAGCGCGGTATGAAAACCTGTTCAAACGGTTAGAAGCTCAGTTGAAGTGATAATTGGTCAACGCATTCGCTCTCAGTATTGAGAGAACACAGATAATCGGGATCGGACGTTTTGGAAGAAATAGATTGGGATGATCGCGCCTTCTACGACGATGGCGAATGGGTCACGTGGACGGAGATCGACGAGCAACTTCGCTATAAAGAATGGGGTGCCAAATACCCAAATGCCATACGCTCTATGATCCCCTACTTTGAAGACCTGATCGCACTTGCCGAGAGTTATCATTGCGAAACTGGCCTGCATCTTTCCGTGTACGGCGATATCGGCGAACTTTTTGGGGCAATCACGTATGGCATCAGACTGAACAAAACCTACGCCCAAGGATCAGACGGCAGGCTCGGAAATGATCATGTCGAGATAAAGACAATCACACCGTTCAAAAGCAAAGACGTAGTAGTCGTTGACACAGCGGGCAACTTTAACAAGCTGCTCGTTGTCAAGATCAACGAACAATTCCAAGTCTCTGCCCGCATGATTGAAAGGAAAGATCTCCCAAAGCGGTCAGGAAGATATTTGAAGGTTAGGTGGACCGACCTTCCACTTTCGACATGACGCTACTGGGTCAACAAGGAGAAGAACCGATGAAAGAGATCTACAACGTAGGTGAAACAATTCTGCTCGATGGAAACCCTTTGGCGCTGGTGACCCCAGCTGGGGTTGAGGGGTGGATTGAAGACGGGACAAAATACAACTGCCGATATGACCAGGTGAAAGATCCGATCAGCGGAAAGCAGAAATACCGGTGCCTGTTTGAAGTCGCCCACGAGGCTATTCCGTTCGTGCTGGTGAGCGATCCGGATGCAGGAGATGGACGTGTGATATTGTTCGATGCAAAACCAACCTCGGATCAATGGCCGCAGGCGCTTAAAAGACGGTGACTGATGGATATAGATCAGGACAAGGTTGACGACGCCGTATTGGGCTTGCTCTGGCTGACCCTTCACCATGAGCGTCGGGCCTGGAAGGGGCATGAATGGGACGCCATGAACAGTCTCTATGAGAAAGGTCTGATCCTGGACCCGCGCAACAAGGCCAAATCGGTTGTGCTGACAGCAGAAGGGCTTGAACGCTCCGAGCGACTGTTCAAAGAGTTGTTTTGCAAGCCAGGCGACGATGGGTCCGATGGTCAAAAGGGAAGGGGGCAGCAATGAACAAGCTCGTGAAAACAGAATTTGGCTATGTCGAGGATGATTCCTTAGCCGCGTTGCAGGATGAGTTTGACACGATGGCCGTGCTGGAATGTGTCGAAAAGGTTGAGAAACTACGCGGCGAGCTGGGCCAGCTCCATTCCGAGCTGATGGGTTTGCATAGCATGGCGACCAGAATAATTCGGGGAAACACCCATATTCCAATGAACGGATCTGGCGAGGACATTCACCAGCAGGCGGAGATCGTTGACAGCGCGGCTTTTGATCTGATCGAACTTGGCGAAGATATTCAAAGACGCATCGAGCCTTTGAAGGAGCTGTTCAGCGATGCTGTTCTGGAGCGGATGGAAGAGGACGGGTTGTAGTCAGATGGGCAACGGAAAGTAACAACCATCTGGACAAACGGAGCTTCTGAACCTATATTGTTCGGTGGAGGCTTTGCGGGTGACCGCATTGCCTTTTTTCATTTCTCGACCTGCGGGCGGAGATCCGGGATCACTTTGAAGCCGTAATTGGCGTGCCCAGATGGAAGACGTTGTATGAAGCGCAGCCGCATAACGGCACCGGCAAGATCGGACAGTTCTTCTCGGGCCGGCTCGTCCATATAGCGCAGCCGAACACCCCAGCTGATTATATAGGCCACAAGGTCAACCACCTGAACCATTGTCGTAAGATCGCTGTGGACGAAAAATGGCTCCGGGATGATCAAGCGGGAGCGCGTTCGACCTTTGCTGGTTTTCAGGAAATACTCGGCAACCTGGGTCAAAAGGATGTGGCTGGCGCTCTTGTCCAGTTCATCAAACACAATATAGCCCATCGGGTCGTCTGGCTTGCTGTTAAGAAAGTAGAAAAACCGTTCAAACAGGTAGGCGTAATCCTTGCGCAAAAGAGTACCGCGCGGCCGCGGTGCGGATTTGGGAACGATCGAGGCGAAAGCTTCGACGTCAAATTCAAGGCAGGTTGCGAGAGCTGCTTCGCAGTAGGCAATTTTAGCTTGAGCAAGAGCGGTCAGACGCTCGCGTGACACGTTCGTGCCATCCTCAAGGATCTCGCGCGCAAGTTCGCGGCGGCGGGCCGGTTCGATCGGGTCCATCTGCGCGGCGTGTTTGAAGACTTTTGTTTTCAGCAGCTTTTGAGCTTTGGCCTCATTCTGGTAGACAGCAAAAAGCCGCATCCCAAAAATCTCATCCTGAAGATCGGAAAGACGCTGAATCAGGCGCCATAGATTTCGATCTTCAACTGCCACACCGGCCAATACTTCGTAGGGTGACTGGCGCATGTCCTGACCAGATTCATCAATAAATAGCGTCCAACTCAACGTCAGGTCTCCAATTTTGCGAAAGTCCACGCGAACCCTGACGGAACAAGGTGCTTTTCTTGTCGTTCTCGTGGGCCAACATGCGTGCAATCCTTCACGAGATCAACGAGAGGCGCGATTTTAGACCCGGAATCGGGTGGGAAACGGTGACGCGGAAAGTGATGGTGCGGTGCGAGCATCACAAACCGCGGCGGCGCGCGAGGCCAATGAGGCTCCCGACGAGATTCAAATCGCCAGTTTCATAGCGTCTTGTCCAGGCACGCAATGCGCCGCCGGGGTTTTTGACAGGACTGGTCGGATGATCACGGTTGGCGTCGATCACAAGAACACAGATGGCCGCGCCCTCGGGGCCCATGGCGCGGCAAGCTTGAACCCACGCATCATGGTTGATCCCGAGATGTGGTTTGAGCATTTCAGCTGCGTCAACAATGTGGTGCATGGAAATACTGGTTGGGTCAGCACATCGGGCTTCGATGTGGATTTGCATGTCGGGTCCAGCAAGGTCAAAAAAGCGCTTCGGGTTCAACGATTGCTGAAATCTAAGCTTGAAAGCTACGTCTGCCGCCTCATCCTTATTTTCATTGCAATGTGATGGGCCGTCAGGCCCGTCACTTATAAAATCAGTGTCCGAGGCGTTAGCCGAGGTCCGTGTAGGGTTGCTTGCATTACAGTTTACAGATTTTGATTCATAAGTGTCCTCTTGTATAAAGGAGCGGAAGTTTTCTTCCGCTCGACAGGAAGAATCAGGACACATTTGAAGCAACTCATCGAACCGTCCACAAAGGGCTTCACAGTCCAGAACATGCGCTTCCAGCGCATCGAGCGGCATTGCGCGAAGCTTTGAACTGTGGGGCCATTGCTCAAATGCTTGGGTTGCGGCCCAGAAATCCGTTGTTTGGGCCAGCTGGGGGGAAGCGGCTTCGATCCGACGTTTGATGGAGCGCAGGTGGGAACTGCGAAGCTGTACCAGCTCGCGGACACGGGCGCGATCGGCACGAATGCGGTCCCGAAGCTCGATCAGATCCGGCACAAGATCAATCAGCCGGGAAAACACGATACCGCACTTGCCGTAGAATGACCGCGAGCCATTCGCCTTTACACGCTTCTCAATGAGACCGTGGACCGCTTCGAGGGCGTGTTCGTCGTTGCGAAGCGCCCGTTCGGTTTTGCCCAGGGCAAGAGCTGTGTCAGTTTGCGGCGCAAAGTAAACCGGCTCGGCCTCTGAAGAAGTCCATGCCGAAGGTTTGGTATAACCCATCATGTAGAGAAGGGCGCTCAGGCGTCTTGCGCGCAAGCCTATGGCCGGGGCGATCTCGATCAAGAGTTGTTCGACCTGGCTGCGCTCCCACCCTTGGGGAAGAACTGGAAAATATGTTTGGTTCATCTGCTGTCCTCGATGTGTTGAAGCGAGGCGGCCTTGCAGGCAAATCTTCTCTGTTCGCATAAATGCGTTTTTTGCTTGCCTGACATGTAGGGGGGGTGATAAAACCGTAGTCGAACGAATTGTGACTGTCTGGGAAGTTGGCGCTTCCTGGTCTTAAGCCCCCCTCGTAAGGTCGCCGCCTTGCGGGGGTTTCGTTTATTGGGGTTCCGTATCCTCCTTTCGATTCTCTTCACCGTAGCACACAAGACCTCGCGTGTCGGGGCCGTAGTGATGCCAAGTATTGCGTCTGGGGCTAATTCTTGTGGTTTACCCAAGAGTTAGGCCAAGGCACAATTTGAGCGGTCGCACAAATGCGTTTTTTGCTTGCCGTATCCATGTCTGGGGTGATAAAACCGGAGCTGAGTTAGAGAGCTTCTTCGCGATTGCCGTCGCTAGGCTTTATCAGAAAACCCCCCGTTAGGTTGCCGCCTTGCGGGGGTTTCTATTTCTGGGAACTGCTC